>NZ_JAMYOE010000017.1:0-114572 GCF_040319695.1 Mesorhizobium sp. M0898
ACGATCGTGCCGAAGACGACGTTGACGGCGGCGGCAATGAAGGCGGTGCCGAAGCTGATTTCAAGCGCGTTGATGGTGCGGCGGTCGGTGACGATCGCCCAGAAGTCGGTCCAGCCGAGCGCCGCCGAGCGCCAGATCAGCCCGGACAGGGGAATGAGGATGATGAGGGTGAGGTAGGCAAGCGAGAAGCCGAGCGTCAATCCGAAACCCGGAATGACGCTCGGCTGCCTGAATCGCCACCCCGCCTTGGCGGGTGCTGTGGTCATGTCGTCCTGATCTAAATGCTACTGGGCCGGCTTGTAGATCTGGTCGAATATACCACCATCGCCGAAATGATAAGGCTGTGCTTTCTTCCAGCCGCCAAAAAGCGGGTCGTCGATGGTGACCAGCTTGATCTCAGGCAGCTTGGCCAAGTCCTCCGCCGGCACCAGTTCGGGCTTCGAAGGGCGATAATGGTTTTTGGCGATGAGCGTCTGGCCTTCCTTGGAATAGAGGTAGCTCAGATAGGCTTCGGCAACTTTGCGCGTGCCTTTGGCGTCGACATTGGCGTCGACCACGGCTACCGGCGGCTCGGCCAGGATCGAGGTCGGCGGGTAGACGATATCGAAATTGTCGGCGCCGAACTCGTCGAGCGCCAGATAGGCCTCGTTTTCCCAGGCGAGCAGCACGTCGCCCAGCCCCTTTTGCGCGAAGGTCACGGTGGCGCCGCGCGCACCGGTGTCGAGAACCGGGACATGCGCATAGAGATTGCCGACGAATTCCTTGGTCTTGGCCTCGTCGCCGCCATCCTTGGCGCTGGCATAGGCCCAGGCGGCAAGATAGTTCCAGCGCGCGCCGCCGGAGGTTTTCGGATTGGGCGTGATCACCTGGACATCGTCCTTGACCAGATCGCCCCAATCATGAATGCCCTTGGGGTTTCCCT
The DNA here is from genome assembly GCF_040319695.1 of Mesorhizobium sp. M0898. NCBI lineage: Bacteria > Pseudomonadati > Pseudomonadota > Alphaproteobacteria > Hyphomicrobiales > Phyllobacteriaceae > Mesorhizobium > Mesorhizobium sp. M0898. The sequence continues at coordinate 923 of NZ_JAMYOE010000017.1, forward strand.
TGCGGACGAGGAAGATGATCGTCGAGGTGTAGGGCGCCGAATTGTTTTCGAATTTCGTCCGCCAGTCGGGATTGATCTTCTTCGTTTTCGAGACAATGGCGTTGATGTCGCCTTCGAGCGCCAGCGTCACCACGTCGGCGTCGAGCCCGTCGATCACGGCGCGCGCCTGGGCGCCGGATCCGCCATGCGACTGCTGGACGGTGACGGTCTCGCCTGTCTCGGCCTTCCAGTGGGCGACAAAGGCCTCATCGAATTGCTTGTAGAGCTCACGCGTCGGATCATAGGACACGTTGAGAATGGTGGTGTCGGCAAACGCGAAACCGAGCGTGCCGAACTGGACAGATGTGGCGACCAGTGCGCCGAGCAGTTTCCTGAAATGAGGTTTGGTCATTTCCGCCTCCGTTGAACTCGCGCCAATCTACCGAATTGATAGAATTTAGATGCATTCAATGTTGCCTTTTTTGGCCTATTGAAGCAATTTTTCGCCCAGTTTCGGCGATGCGAGAAACTATTTTCCCCGCATGGACCATGATTGCGATCCCGACGCGATTATCTAGAGACGGCTAGCTCTTCGGCAATGGCTGCGTCGCGCCCGAAGGTTGCGGCCGGCTATTCGGCGGTAACGGGAAAGTTGAAGCGCTCTTTTGGAAACGGCTCGTTCTCCAGCGTGAAGTGCCACCATTCGCGGGCGTAATTCTTGAAGCCGCGGGCACGCATCGCCTCGACAAGTCTTTTGCGGTTAGCCGCCGCTTCACTGGCTATCGGTCGGTGAGCCGTTTCGCTCGCTGGATCGAAACAGTCGAAACCCGTGCCGAAATCGAGCGTGTCGGCATCGGTCGCGCCACAGGCCGGTTTCGGAGCGCTCTTGCGGTCGGCTCGCGCGATCGCGACATCGACCGTCGATCCGCGCGAATGGGTGGACAGTTCGCCGATATAGCCCTTGGCGATGAGATCCTTGCGCTTGACCTTTGGGTACCATTGCGCGTCCGGTGGCCCACTCGTTTTTGTCCAGTCACCCATGTCGGAGACAGCCCGCGCAGGGCGATAGCAGTCGAACACGACCAGCGTCAGTCCTTCGGCGGCAATCGCTTTCTGCACTGCCGAAAGCGCTTGCGCCGCTTGCCTGGTGAGGATGCATACCGGCGCATCGTAGCCGCTTACCTTGCGATGCAGGAAATTCTCGAGGCCGGCATAGCGGATATCCTGCCGGATATTGGGATCGATGTCGGCTAGCCGAACAAAGCCGGCGGGGAGGGTGTCAGCAAAGGCCGAGGAAATACCGGCGCCCGAAAGCAAGACGTAAAACCCAATCCCCTGAATCGCCTGCCGGAAGTTATTCAAGGGAAACTTTCACTCGACGAAAACCTTCACACTGGCCGCGCGTCCCGCCGCGTCGATCACGGTCAGGGTCGAATAGCCGGCGCCGTCCGGCTGCCAGGTCGCGGTGCGCCGCCGGTCGATGCCGACCAGCGGCTTGCCGTTGGCCAGCCAGCGGAATGGTGCGCGGCCGCCTTGCAGCTTGAGCACCAGCGGCGAGGCGTCGGCCGAGGAAGTGCCGAGATCGACGCGAGCGCCGTCGGGCGGAAAGATGATGGTTGGCGCAGGTTCGGTCGGCGTCGCCTGCACCAGCCCATCGGTGCCGGCGCCGAAGCGCGTCAGCGTCACCGGCAGCTCCTCGCGTTTCGGACGCCGGACGCCGGACGGCTGGCTCGGCAGTGGTACGGCGGCCAGGCCGGAACGGACAAAACCTTCGAACAGGATGGGCGCAGCCGAGACATAGCCGGACAGGCCGGGCACCGCACCGGCGTCGGGGCGGCCGACCCAGACGCCGAGCACGTAGCGGCCGTCGAAGCCGACCGACCAGGCGTCGCGATAGCCGTAGGAGGTGCCGGTCTTGTAGGCGATGCCGCGTTGGGCGGCACCCTGGGGAGGCTTGACGCCTGACAGGATGTCGGTGATCTGCCAGGTCGCCTGCCCGTCGAGGATGGTGGTGGTCGAGCGTTCGGCATTCGCCGGCTCGGTGCCGTCATGCAGCGTGTGTGCCTTGCCGCCATTGGCAAGACCGGCATAGAGTTGGACCAGGTCGCGCAGGGTCACCCCGACGCCGCCGAGGCCGATCGCCAGGCCGGGCGCTTCGTTGACGGGCAGGATAGGGGTCACATCGGCCTGGCGAAAGCGTGCCATCAGCCGGGCCGGGCCGACCGCGTCGAGCACGCGGATCGCCGGCACGTTGAGCGACAATTGCAGCGCCTGCCTGATGCTGACATCGCCTTGATAGCCCATGTCGAAGTTCTTCGGCCGATACCCGGAGAAATCGGCTGGGCTGTCCTCGATCAGCATCTCCTGCGCCACCAAGCCTTGTTCGAAGGCGAGGCCGTAGATGAACGGCTTCAGCGTCGAGCCAGGCGAGCGAACGACCTTGGTCATGTCGATCCAGCCCGAACGGCTGGCATCGAAGAAATCGGCAGAGCCGACCTCACCAAGAATATCGCCGGTACGGGCATCGGCCAGTACCATGGCCACCGAGAGGCGAGGGCCGAGCCTGGCGGCCGCATCCTTGGCCACCTGCTCCAGCCCTTCCTGGACACTCTTGCGGATCGTCAGTTGCAGCTTCTGGCCGGGAATGGCCTTGGACAGCATCGTATAGGCCGCATGGGCAGCGAGCGCCGGCAAGGTCCGCCGCAGCCCCGACACATCGTCGAGCGCGGCACGCGCGGCCTCACGTTCGCCGAGCAGGCCTGCCGAGACCATGCGGGTCAGCACGCGGTCGCGGGCAGCATGGGCGACGTCGAGGTTGCGGTCAGGGCGCCGCTTTTCCGGCAATTGCGGCAAAGCGACGAGCAGGGCCGCCTCCGAGACCGTCAGCCGTTTCGGCTCCTTGCCGAAATAGGCAAGCGAAGCGGCGCGCACACCTTCGAGATTGCCGCCATAGGGCGCCAGCGTCAGATAGCGTTCGAGGATCTCGCGCTTGGAAAGCCGCCGTTCGATCTGGAGGGCGCGCAGCATCTGCTTGATCTTCGAGCCGAGGCTGCGGCTGTCGCGCGGTTCGATCAGCCGGGCGAGTTGCATCGGCAGCGTCGAACCACCGGAGACGATATGGCCGCTGGCCGCGAACTGGCCGGCGGCACGCGCCAGTGCCAGCACGTCGACGCCTTGATGATCCCAGAAACGCTTGTCCTCATAGGTGACCAGCATGTCGACGAACTGCTTGTCGACCTGGTCCAGGCTGGTAGCGAGCCGCCAGTAGCCATCCGGCGTAGCGAAGGCGCGCAGCAGCTGGCCGTCTCGGTCCTGCACCTCGGTCGAGACCGTCAAAGCAGCCGGCAGCGGCGGCGGAAATGCGCGGTCGAGCTGCCAGAGGCCGAAGGCGGTGATTGCCGCGAGACCGGCCAAGGAAATGCCCGTGATGGCCGCTCGGCGCAGGAATTTTCTGGAGAGCATGGCGCCGCCCCTCATCCGCCTGCCGGCACCTTCTCCCCGTTTAGTGACGGGGAGAAGGGGGCTGTCGCGACCCTTGGCGCCTTTTCTGCGACGTTAAAGTTCGGCGAAAACTTCGGCGCATGGCTCTTTCTCCCCGTCTCTATACGGGGAGAAATGCCCGGCAGGGCAATGAGGGGCAGCGCCACCGCCATATTCCTATCCTTACGGCGCCTTGACCTCCATCATGCCGGTGGCGGTGCGGGCCGAATATTGCGGCCGGTACATGTCCTCGATCGTTGCCGCCGGGTGGGCATAGGTGCCCGGCGTCACCGCGCGCACGACGTAGGCGAGCGTGATGTTGCGGTCGCCGTCGCCGTCGTTGGGATTGAAAGCCGCGACGAAACGGTCGTCGCGGAATTCGAGATGAGCGGCATCGGTCTGCGCCAGCCAGGAGAAGTTCGTCAATTGGGCGCTGGAGACCAGGCCCGGATTGTCGATCTCGAAGCCGGCCGGCAACAGGTCGGTGATCAGCAGTCGCGAAGGCCAGGTGTTCTGCTCGTAAACCTTGAGCACGACGACATAGCGTTCGTTCTGCTTGACCTCCGTCACGTTGGCCTCTGTGCCGTCTAGCTTGTAGTAGGTACGGCTGATGGTAAAGCCGTTGCCGCCGGCCGGCAGAGGCTGGATCGGCGAGGCCACGGTGGTGACGACCGCCTGCAGCGGATTTCTGCCGGTGTTGACGATGGTCAGCGGACTGTCGGCCAGGTCGCCACCGGCGATCTGGTCCGCATAGCCGCCGGCATGCGGTGCGCCGTTGACGGTCAGTGCGATCGAATCATTGCCGGCCTTCAGCGCGCGGGCCGCAAGCAGCATCCAGGACTCGTCCTGTGTGCTGGTCCACCTGGCGTCGGCGCGTTCCCTGGTCACTAGTTGGATCAGCGCCGGCACGATGGTCGGCACCGGCTTGCTTTCCGCGGCAAGCGCCAGGATCGCCGCGCCGTCGCGCAGCGGCGAGCCATAGTCGGACCGGTAATAGTCATATTCGGGCGTCGACTTGGCCAGTTGCAGCGCGGCCTGGAAGGTTGCCTCCGAGCGCTGGGTGTCACCGTAGAGCGCGAGAGACGCCGCCAATTGGGCGACGGCCATCGGGCTGGTAAAGGCTTCGAGCTGGGTGTCGGCATAATAACGCAGATCGCCGACCGAGGCCTTCTTGTTGCGGGCAAGCACATAGAGCGCATAGGCGATCTCGCTGCCGCGATCCTGGACGTCCTGATCGTAGCCGATCGCGTTCTGCAGATTGCTCAGCGCCTGGTTCATCGCCAAAGCCGGCACGTCGTATTTCTGCTCGCGCGCCCGGGTCAGGAAATCGGTGACATAGGCGTCGAGCCACAGATCGCCGGAACCCGGACCCCACAGGCCGAAGCTGCCGGCCGATGCCTGGTAGCTCAGCACCTTGTAGATAGCGTCCTGGACGCGGCCATGCAGATCGGGGTCGCTGGCCATGCCGATGCCGGAAGCCATCTCGTTGACGTAGAGAAGCGGCATGGCGCGGCTGGTGGTCTGTTCGGCGCAACCATAGGGATAGCGGTCGAGCGTCATCAGCAGCGACGGTACATCGAAGGCAGCCGCCTGCGAAACGCCGACGCTGACCGAAGCGCCATCGAGCAGGCTTGCCGCCAGCAGTTCCTTGTCGACGCGCAGCACGCCGCCATTGCCCTTGAGGTCGACGACCATGCGGGTGGTCACCGGCAGTTGCGCTGGGCGCACCGGCACATAGAGCGTCTGCTCGACAGCGGTGCCGTCGGCATGCGCAAGCTTGATGGTGATCGAGGCGTTGCCCGCGGTCCGCGCAATCAACGGCACGGTCAGCGTCTGCCGCTTGCCTTTGGCCAGCGTCAGCTTTTCAGGCAAGGCGGCACTGCCGGTAGACAGGTCGCCCGTCGTGTCGATGGTCAGCTTGTAGTCGCCAGCAGGGCCGTCGGTGTCGGCGACATCGAGCCGCATGACGGCGGAATCGCCGGGCGCCAGGAATCGCGGCAGGCCGGCGGTGATCACCACCGGATCGCGAACGATGACGTCGGACTGGGCATGGCCGACTGCTTCCTTTGTCCAGGCGACGGCCATGACGCGCACGGTGCCGTTGAACTGCGGTATGTCGAAGTCGATCCGCGCCTTGCCGTCGGAGTCGAGCTGGACCGGGCCGGAGAAGAAGGCGACCAGCTTTTCGGTCGGCGGACTGCCTTGCGATTGCATGTTGGCGCCGTCGCCGCCGGTGCGCAGCTTACCGGTTGTGCCCAGCGAGCCGTCGATCAGCCGGCCATAGATGTCGCGAACGTCGAGACCGAGCATGCGCTGGCCAAAGAACCAGTTCTCCGGATCCGGTACCTTGTAGTTGGTCAGGTTGAGGATGCCGACGTCGACGGCCGCGACCATGACATAGGCGTTGGTGCCGGGCTGCACGCCTGCTACGGCCACCGGGATCGACAGCTGCTGGCGCGGCATGGTCTTGTCCGGCGGCGCCAAGCTGACGGCAAGCTTCCGCGAGCCGGGATCGAGCTTCAGCCATTTGACGCCGATGGCGCGCGCCGGCATACGCGTCTCTTGCGCATCGCCCGGCCTGAACAGCGTTGCCGTGACGTAGGCGCCGGCACCCCAGTCGTCGCCGACCGGGATGTCGACGGTGCTGCCGCCGGCCGGCACGCTGGCGGTGACGGTCTTCAGGAGCTTGTCGGTGCCGATGGTGACGAGCAGCTCGCCGGCAAAGTGCGGCGACACTTTGAGCTTGGCCACTTCACCCGCCGCATAGGTATCCTTGTCGAGGGCGATCTCTAGGCCGTCGGGCGTTTCGGTGGTGGTGGAACTGACATACCAGCCGGCGTCGAACTCGTAGCTGGTGGCCGGGCCTTCCGGATCCGCTGTCTCGATCTCGAGCCGGTAGCGGCCCCAGTCGACCGGCAGCGACACCGTCGCCTCGCCATCGGCGCTCAGGTCGACCTGGCCGTTGGCCACCGCCTTGGTGAAGGTGACCGGCTCATAGTTCCAGGAGTTGCTCGAGCGGTACCACTGGTAGCTGCGCTCGACCTTGACCAGCGACCACTGCGCGCCCTTCACCGCCTCACGCTTGCCGTCTGGGTCGACAGCGATCAGGCTGAACTTGGCCGTGCCGCCTTGCGGCACCTCGTCGTCGTCGAAATCCGGGCGGATGCCGATCATGTGGCCCTGCGGGCGGATGCCGATATTCAGCGAGCGCTCGACGGCACGGCCGCCGGTTTCACGCATCCTGACAGTGACCTTTGCATCGACCAGCTTGGTGGTGGATGGCAATTGATCGACGGAGACCGGGAAAGTCGCCTTGCCGTCCTCGCCGACCACCGGCAGGCCGGTGAAGGGCGTCACCGTCGGTTCAGCCGACTGTTCGTCGGCCAGACCGAAGGAATAGCCTTTGAAGCGGTCCCAATCGCGGGCGGTCGACAGCGTCAATTCGCCTTCGAGCGCGAGGCCCGCGGCCGGCGCGCCGTAGAGAAAGCGGCCGTCGACGGTAATGTTGGCGGTCTCGCCCTGGGCGATCTCCTGCTTGTCGGAGGACAGGTCGAACTCGATGCGGTCCGGCACGAAGTCCTCGACCAGGAACATCTGGCTGGCGACCGCCGCCTGCTTGGGATCGGTATGGATCGCCACCGTCCAGGTGCCGCGCATGGCGTTGGGTTCCAGCGGCAGGTCGACAGCGTGACCGCCGGCCGATGCGCCGTCGCTGACGATGCGGCGGTCCTCGACGCCGTCGGGCCGCGAGAAGATGAAGGTCAGCGGCAGGTTCTCGACCGCCTTGGCGGCACTGTCGCGGGCAAGGGCCGCGACATGGACATCTTCGCCGGCGCGGTAGATGCCGCGCTCGGTCCAGGCATAGACGTCGAGCGCGCCAGGTGCCGGCCGTCCGGCGACGCCACGGTCGGACAGGTCGAAGCCGGCGCGGCCCATATCGAGGAAGACGAAATCGTCGTCGCCCTGTTTGGCCATCAGCACGGCCGGCGCCATGCCGCTGTCGCCGCGCGTCAGGCCGGGATTGAACATCGCCCGCCCTTCCGCGTCGGTGGTCGCGGTGCCGAGGATTTCATTGTTCCTGGCCAGCAGCGTCAGCTCGGCGCCGGCGATCGGCTTGGCGGTTGCGAGCGAACGGGCAAAGACGTTCAGCCCATCCTGTCCGGTATAGGTCGACAGGCCGATATCGGAGACGACGAACCATTGCGTGGCGTGCGAATCATAGTCGTCGCTGCGATCGTTGACGGCTTGTGCGGTCAGCACATAGACGCCGGGCTTGCGCTTCGGCAAAGCCTCGTCGATTGGGAAGGAGGTGGTGACTTCCTTGTTGAGGTCGTTGGCGATGTCGAGCTGGCCTTGCCAGACCGGCTCGCCCATCTGTTCGGAGATGTTCGAAATGTCGTAGCCGTCAAGCTGGCGCAGGAACTGATATCCCGACAGAAGCTGGGCCAGCGAGCGGTCGCCGATGCGGAAGAGCTTCATTTGGGCGGCATTCATGTTGACGGTGACGACCGGTATACCGCGGCGTGCGCCGGCGGGCAGCACGAAGCTATCGCCGGTGAAGCGGGCCGAAGGCGCGCGGTCCTGCACGTAGATCGACAGAACCACCGGTGCCGCGGTGACCTCGCCAATGGCGGCCGGCAAGCCGGCGCGGAAGGTCACGTCATAATGTTGGCCGTGCTCGAGTCCTTCGACGCAGATCTGCTTGTCCTTGGCTTCGACGCCCTTGGGAGCGGCGTTGTCGACAGTAACGAACTGCGAGTAGTCGACGCCGGTCTTGACCAGTTCCTCGGAGAACTGCGCGCAGATGCGTGGCGCGCTGGTGTCGGCATCGACGGTATGATCGATGACGCGGAAGCCCTTGCGGGCCTTGAGATCCTGATAGGCGGCCCTGACTGCCGGCGAATTGACGAGAGCGAGGCTCGCCTCGTAGGCCTGCAGAGCCGGCCTGTAGAGATCGCGGCGATCAAGGCCGTCCCCGAGCAGCGCCAGCACGTCGGCGCGCGTCTTGGTGGTGCGCAGCAATTTGTAGGCGTTGAAGGCGGCGGAAGTGGCGTTCGCCGGCAGGGTCGACGGCTCCGAGCTGTTGGCGGTCGGATGGACGGCAAGCGTTTCGCGCGCCAGCTCGAGCCAGAGCTGGCCATCATAAGGCAACACCGAAACCGCCGCTTCGTATTTGTGCATGGCCGAGCGATGGTCGCCCGTCAGCGCCGACTGTTCGGCGGCGGCCCTCAGCGCGGTCAGCCCTTCTGTCGGCTTGGTGTAGGTCGGGCCAGTGAGCTTGTTGCGGTATTGCTGGGCCTGGTCGGCCATCCAGTTGGGGAAGAAGGCGAGTTCGGGTGGCGCGCCGATGTCGGGATCGCCATCGATGTTGACGACCTTGCCGGCGACGGCGCCACCGAAGGGTTTCAACGAATTGTAATCGGATTTAAGGAAGCACCATTTGGCCTTGAGGTTGTAGGTGAAGGCGCGGCAGGCCGGGTCGCCGAGGCAGGTGGTCTTGCACTGGTCGAGGCTGACATTCTGGTCGGATCTGAGATCGAAACCGAAATAGTCGGAATTGTCCGATGTCACCACCCGCCGGGCTTCGGCCGCTTGCGCGACACCGCTCCAGGCAAAAAAGAGAAGGAAAAGAATCGATAGACCACGAGCCGCGCGCATTGCCATAAACCCCTCCAGACAAGTGCTTACGTCCAGAAATCTTCAAGCTTCAGTCGCGCTTGTCAACATCGGGACGCGGCAGGATCCGCCTGCCAACCGTTTGCTTTCCGGCCGGTGACCGGTAGTAGCTCCATAGGACAGGGGATCACGCTTTCTTGCGGCGACGCAGAAGGTGTGAGTTCCAAGCCCTGTCTATTTCAGCAATTGGATTGTGGCCCCTTTACGAGTGCTTCAGAACTTCATTCCAATTTTAGGTTTGCGAGCTAGGCTAGGAGCGTAATGCCGGCGTATGAAAGGCAGATGTCGGGAGGAACCGCGCCACGGCGCGCGCTTTCGCGCGCCCTGCTTTTCGCATTGTTGTGCTCTACGGCACTTGTTGCCGAAACCGGAAGTGCGGCAGCCTTCGAGATTTTCGGCATCAAGCTGTGGGGATCCAAAGACGAAGATGCCGATATCGTCGACCCGCTGCGCTATGCGGTGACGATCGAGGCGCCGGACGCCGACAAGGATCTCGCCGAGAAGCTCGAAAACGCCTCGGCGCTGAAGGCCGACGAGGAACATCCGGTATCCGGTTCTCTCGGCCTACTGGCCAAGGCGCGCAGTGACCGTGAGCAACTTGTTGCCGCACTCTACACTGACGCCCGCTACGAGGGTGTCGTCACCATCACTATTCAGGGCAAGCCGCTCGACGATCTGCCGCCCGATGCCGAGTTTTCGGGTCCGCAGCCGATACCGGTGGTGATACGCATAGCAGCCGGGCCGAAATTCACGCTTGGCAACATCAGACTGGAAGGCGATGCGGCGGGGCTGGCAAGTGCCGATTTCGGTCTGATCGCCGGCGGTGACGCCAGTTCGGGCGCCGTGCTCAAGGCCGAGGCGGCGATCGTGCGGGCACTCAAGCAAGAAGGCAGGCCGCTGGCCAAGGTGACGGGCCGCGAGATCGTCGCCGAGCACGCCGGTTCGACGCTCGACGTGACGCTTGCCGTCGCGGCCGGCCCGGTCGCCGGCTATGGCGACACCACTGTCGAGGGCACGGAAAAGGTCGACCGCGACTTCACCGAATATATGACCGGCCTTAAGCGCGGTCGCCAATATTCGCCCGATGAGATCGACGATGCGCGCGACCGGCTGCTCGGGCTCGAGGTCTTCAACAGCGTGACGGTGAAGGAAGCCGACGCACTCGACGCCGAGGGCAACATCCCGATCGGTGTCCAGGTAAGCGAACGCAAGCCGCGCTATTTCGGCATTGGCGGCAGCTTCTCAAACACCGAAGGGCTGGGCCTCGAAGGCTATTGGGGGCATCGCAATCTGTTTGGCCGCGCCGAAAAGCTGCGCATCGACGGCAAGATCAGCGGCATCGGCAGCAACGACTTGACCCAGCTCAATTACAATGCCGGCGTCATGTTCGAAAAGCCGGGCGTGGTCGGGCCGGCGTCGAAATTCATTGCCAGCGTCAATACCGTGCTGGAACACCCCGACGCCTACGACCATTTCTCGGTCAAGGGCAGCACCGGCCTATCCTACGAATTGGACAAGAAGCAGACGGTTTCCGCGCAAGTCGCGCTGGATTATTCGAGGATCCACGACGCTTTCGGCAAGCACACCTATCTGATCGCCAGCATTCCACTGCAATATGTCTACGACAATCGCGACAGCAAGCTCAATCCGACCCGGGGCTTCAGGGTGCTGGCCTATGGTGAGCCGAGCTACGACATTTTGAGCGGGGCTGCGTTTGTCAAGCTGAAGGGCGAGGGGTCGGCCTACCAGTCACTCGATTCGGCCTCGAAATTCGTTTTCGCCGAACGTGTCGCCATCGGCTCCATCATCGGCGCCAGTCTTCAAGATGTTCCGGCAGATCGACGCTTCTACTCAGGCGGCGGCGGTTCGGTGCGCGGCTATGCCTATCAAGGCATCGGCCCGAAGGACAGCAATGGAGAACCGATCGGCGGGCTTTCCTTCTTTGAGACCTCGGTCGAGATGCGCATCGCCGTCACCGACAAGATCGGCGTCGTGCCGTTCGTCGATGCCGGCACGGTGTCGACCAGGCAGGTCCCCGATTTTTCGGACATGAAGGTCGGCGCGGGTGTAGGCTTGCGCTATCTGACGGCGTTCGGGCCGCTGCGCGTCGACGCGGCGGTGCCGCTCAACCGCGGCCCCGACGATCCTCATTTCGGCATTTATGCCGGCATCGGCCAGGCATTCTGATGGCAATATTCAGGCGCATCCTCCGTATCCTTTTTTACACGCTGCTCATCGTCGTGGCAGCGGCGGTGGGGGCGCTCGTCGTGCTGACCAAAACCGAGCGCGGCCGCGAAAAGCTTGCCGGCATCATCTCGACCATGGCCTCGACCGGCGACCGCAAGGTGACTGTCGTCGGCATCGACGGTATCTGGTCGGGCGCGCTGAGGGTCGATCATGTCGTTCTGGAGGATCGCGAAGGCGCCTGGATGGTGGCGCGCAACGTGGCCGTCGACTGGTCGCCGCTGGCACTCCTGTCGAAGAGCTTCAGCGCCGATCGCATTGGGGCCGAGCGTATCGAGTTGGCAAGGCTGCCGGCGGCCAATACACAGCCGAGCCAAAGCGGAGCGACGACGCTGCCGGTTTCCATCGACGTCAGGCAACTCGACCTTCCCGAAATCGCGCTCGGGCAGGCTCTGGCCGGCAGCGGTGTCGCCGAACTTGCAGCCAAGGGAGCGCTCAAGGCGGACGCCTCTCCATTGGCGATCGAGACCAACCTCAACATCGTTCGCCACGACGGCAAGCAAGGCACGGTCGACGCCAAAGCCCATTTCGCGCCGGCCGACAACAAGCTCGACCTCGACCTTAAGGCATCCGAGCCGGCCGGCGGCATCATCGCCAACCTGCTCAACCTGCCGGGCGCGCCGCCGGTCAACATTGTCGTTTCCGGCACCGGACCGCTCGCCAACTGGAATGGCATCGGGACCTTCGTTGTCGACGGCCGGATCGTCACCCAGCTTACCGGTCGCCATCAGCTCACCGACAAGGGTCATTATGTCGAGGCCAACGGCGATGGCGAATTCGAGCGCTTCCTGCCCGAAACCCTGAAACCGCTGTTTGCCGGCAAGACCACCTTCGACCTCGCCGGCACGGCGACCGCGGCCGGCGGCGTCGATGTCGAGCGCGCCAATATCGACAGCGGCGCCTTGCACGCGACCGCCGCCGGCATTGTCGATCCGAACGGCGCCAGCGACCTTTCGGTGAAGCTCGCCGCAAAGGGGCCGCCGATCGTGCTCAGCCTCGGCAGCGAGGCGCAACCGATAACCGTGGCAATCAAGGATGCCACGGCCCGCGCTTTCGGCGATGGCAAGGCGCCGATGATGGATATCGGCGCGTCGCTGGTCTCGGTGGTGGCGGGCGGCACGCGGGTGGACGACCTGATCGGGCAAGTGCATTCCGATGGTTTCGACATCCAGAACCGTAGCGGGCCGGTCACCATCAAGCTGACGGCGGCCGGCCTGAACACCGACGTCGCGACTTTGGCGCCGCTGATAACGGGCAGGGTCAGCGCCGGTCTCGCCGGCTCCGTCAGCAAGGAACAGATTGTCGTCGATAAAGGCACGCTACGCAGCGACGCGCTCAATGCGTCCGTAACAGCCACAGTGGCGCTTGCCGATCTGTCGATGACGCTCAAGATGAATGCCGACGCGGCTTCGACGGCGCTGCCGCCGCAAATCAGCTCGGTTCTCGGTGAGCGCGTGCAGTTTTCCGCAACCGCGACACGCGACCCGGACGGTGCGTTCGCCGCCAACGCATTGCAACTCACCTCCGGTACGCTTAGCGCCAGCGGCACCGCCAGTGTGCAAGGCACCGATATCCGAGCCGATATCAAGGGTACGCTGGGCGACGTGTCGGTGCTGTCGCCGCTGGTCGGCGCCAACGTCGGCGGCGCCGTCGGTTTCGGGCTTACCGCAAGCGGCGCGCGCAGCGCACCGGATTTCTCGGTTTCGGCCAACAGCGACAGCCTGACGGCGTCCGGCCATACGGTGAAGCAGATCAGGCTGAGCGCGAGCGGCAAGGCCGATATCGCCAGTCCCGCCGCCGATGTCTCGCTGACCGGCTCGGTCGACGACCAGCCGCTCGACCTCAAGGCATCGCTGGTCACAACCGACGGCAAGCGCTCCATCAATGGACTTGCCGTCTCGTTAGCCGACAACAAGGTCTCCGGCGACCTCGGGCTCGACGACAACCTGCTGCCGCTCGGCACGTTGACCCTCGATGCCGCCGATATTGCTCCGCTGGCCGCACTCACAGGCCAGTCGGTAGCGGGCGACGTGCGCGGCACCATCCGCTTTGCGAACGACAACGGAGCGCCGACGGTCGCGATCGATGCGACGAGCACCGTGATTTCGCGCGGCGAACTGGCGGCGAAGACAATCGCCGTCAACGCGCTGGTCGCCAATTATCTCAAAGCACCGGCAATCGCCGGCAAGATCAAGGCCGACACGATCACCTCCGGACCCACGGTGATCATCGGCATCGATGTCGACCTGAAGCGCGATGGCGACTGGACCGGCTTTAGCGGCGGCGCCACGGTCGCCGGCATTCCGGCCAGCGCGTCCGGGCGGGTCAGGGTTGCGAACGGCACCACCAGCATCGAGCTTGCCTCGGGCGAGGCGGCCATCCGCGGCATCAAGGCAGTTGTCGCGCAGCCATCAGCGCTGACAATCGCCAATGGCAGGGTGAGCATAGAGAAATTGGCGCTCGGTGTCGGTGGTGGTTCGGTTGCCGTGTCGGGTACGGCTGGCCAGACGCTCGATCTCACTGCCACCTTGTCGGCGGTGCCGGCAGCGCTTGCCAATGATTTTTCACCGGGTCTCGATGCCGTGGGCGCGCTCAGCGGCACCGCGCAGGTCACCGGATCGTCGGCTGCCCCAGATATTCGCTTCACCGCCCGGCTCAGCGGCGCCGAAACCAGCCAGACCCGGCAGGCTGGGCTCGGGCCGCTGGATCTCGATGCGGCAGGCCGTTTCTCGTCGGCCAGCGGCCTGGCCATCGAGCAGGCGACGCTTGCCGGCGAGAAAATCTCCGGCAAGGCAGCCGGCACCCTCAATCCGAACGGTGCCAGCGATTTTTCGCTCGACCTGGCCTCTACCGGTCCGAGCCTGCCGTTGTCGCTTGGCAGCAAGGAGAGCCCGATCAAGCTCGAGCTGCAGGCGATATCGCTAACGGCGGCCGGGCAGGGCGCCCAGCCGAAGCTCGACATTTCCGCGACGCTGCCATCGGCCGCCACCAATCTAGCTATGATCGAGGGCATCACGCTTGCGCTGCACTCCGATCGCTTTGACGTGAAAGCCCGGAGCGGGCCGATCTCCGGCACCGTGATTGCCGAAAAAATCGGCCTCGACAATCCGTCTATCGCGCCGCTGATCGCCGGCAAGGTCACCGCCAAACTCGCCGGCAGCCTTGCCGCCGATGCCATCGTCATCGATAGCGGCACGGTGACCAGCGACGCGTTGAACAGCGGCTTCAACGGGCGGGTCTCGCTGGCCGACGGCGCCATCGACCTCAATGTCAAGGCGGACGCCGCCTCGGCGGCACTGCCGGGGGCGGTACGTGGCGTGCTCGCCGAGCGAACGCAATTCAGTGCCGCGCTGAAGCGGGACGCCAATGGCAATGTCACCGCCAATACTGTCAGGCTGTCGTCCGGTTCGCTGACGGCAGACGGCCAGGCGAGCCTTGCCGACAACAACAAGCTCAGCGCCGACGTCAAAGGCGCGCTAGGCGACGTCTCGCTGCTATCCAAGGACGCCAAAGGCGCCATCTCTTTCGCGCTGAATGCGCAAGGCGCCAGCACCGCGCCGGATCTGTCGCTGAGTGTCAACAGCGACAGGCTTTCGGTCGCGGCGCGCGAGATCACCGGTCTGAAGCTCACTGCCACCGGCAAGGCTGATGCCGCCAACCCGGCTGCGAATGTGCGACTCACCGGAAATGTCGGCGGCCAACCGCTGCAGGGCAGCGCCGTGCTGGCGACATCGGACGGCAAACGCGCCATCAACGGGCTTTTGCTGTCGCTCGGCAAGAACCGTATCTCCGGCGACCTGGCGCTCGACGATGCCTTCGTTCCGGCCGGCACCGTGGCGCTCGACCTGCCCGATATCGGTCCGCTTGCGGCCCTGGCACTGGAAAAGGCCGATGGCGATGTGCGCGGCACGATCGCCTTCTCCAAGGCGGGTACCGTGCCGCAAGTCGCCGTCAAGGCGACGACGGCCTCGATCTCGCGCGGCGATGTCTCGGCCAAGGCCGTGAGCATCGATGCGCTGATCGCCAACTATCTGGCGGCACCGGTGATCTCGGGCAAAATCCGTGCCGACAGCGTAACTTCCGGCGGAACGGCTATTCGGGGCGTCAACGTCGATCTCAAGCGCGACGGCGAATGGACCGGCTTTTCCGGTGGCGCCACCGTCAAGGATATTCCGCTGAGGGCGGCCGGCCGGGTCAAGGCGGTCAAGGGCACGACGACGGTCGAACTTGCCTCCGGCGAGGCGACCATCCGCGGCATCAAGGCGGCCATCGCCCAGGCCTCGACCATCAACATCGCCAATGGAGTGACCAGCCTCGACAGGCTGGTGCTCAACCTCGGCGGCGGCACGGCGACGGTCACGGGCAAGGCTGGGCAGGCGTTCGACCTCAACGCGACGCTGGCCCGCGTCCCGATCTCGATAGCCAACAGTTTTTCGCCGGGCCTCGATGCCGCCGGTTCCATCTCGGGCACGGTGAAGGTGACGGGCGCGCCGGCCAATCCGGCCGTTGCCTTCAAGATCGACGCCGCAGGCGTTCAGACGTCGCAGACCCGTGGTGCAGGTTTCGGCGGCATGGGCGTTTCATCCTCAGGTACGTATTCGGGCAACAGACTGACCTTCGACGCCAACATGAGCGATGCCGCCGGCCTCGGCCTCAAGGGCGGCGGCACGATGACGACATCAGGCGCGCCCACCCTTGATCTCAACTTTTCCGGCAAGGTGCCGTTCGCCTTCCTCACCAGGACACTCGCCGCGCAAGGCCTGTCCCTGAGCGGCACGGCCGACGTCGATGTGCAGGTGCGCGGCCCGGCGACGTCGCCGGTGATCTCAGGCACGGTCCACACGTCAGGCGCCCGCCTGCTCGACGCGCGCTCGGGGCTTGCGATCAACGATATCACTGCCGATGTCGCCATCGGTGGCGGCGTGGCCAGGATCAATCGCCTGACCGGCACGCTGTCGACGCGCGGCAGCCTTTCGGCCAGCGGCACCGTCGGCATCGATCCGGCTAAGGGTTTTCCGGCCGATCTGTCGATCAAGCTCGTCGACGGCCGCTATACCGACGGCAAGGTGGTCACCGCCAATCTCGGCGGCGACCTGACCGTCAAGGGACCGCTCACCTCCGCGCCGGTAATTTCCGGTACCGTCAACCTGGCCAAGACCGTCATCACCGTACCCGAAAAGCTGCCCGGCTCGCTGGCCGAGCTCAACGTCAAGCACAAGAATGCCCCGGCAGCCGTGCGTGCGCAGGACAAGGCGTTGCGCCCGGCCGCTGCAAGCAGCGGCGGTGGAGGTAGCGGCCTCAACCTCGACGTCACGGTCAACGCGCCGAGCCAGATCTTCATCCAGGGCAGGGGCGTCGACGCCGAGCTCGGCGGTTCGCTGCGGCTGACCGGTCCGGCATCGTCACCCCAGGCGGTCGGCACCTTCACCTTGCGGCGCGGGCGGCTGACGATCCTTGCCAAGCGGCTGACCTTCACCGAAGGCTCCGTCGGCTTTTCCGGCTCTCTGGTGCCCTACCTCAATCTTACGGCGCAATCGAAGACGACCAGCGCCACCGTGACCATCGTGGTGTCGGGCGAGGCGAACAACCCGAAATTCACCTTCTCCTCGGTACCCGCGTTGCCGGAGGACGAGGTGCTGGCGCAGCTGATCTTCGGCCGTTCGATGTCGAACCTGTCGCCGCTGCAGATCGCGCAGCTTGCCGAGGCTGCCGGACAACTAGCCGGCGTCGGCGGCTCGACCTCCCTGCTGCAGAACCTGCGCAGTGCGATTGGCGTCGACGATCTCGACGTGATCACCGACGAACAGGGCGGCACCGCCGTCTCGGCGGGCAAGTATCTCAACGACCGCACCTATGTGACGATCCAGAAGGGCGACAGGCCGGGCTCGGGCAAGGCAACCGTCGATCTCGACGTTGGACGCGGCGTCAAGCTGCGTGGCGAGGCAACCGACGCCGGCGAAGCAAAAGGCGGTGTTTTCTACGAACGGGAATATTGAAACCGGCCGTTCGCGCAGAACAACTGGTTGCCTGAGAACGAGTGGCGCAGCGGCGAATGTCCCAGTTTAATTGCCTGTGGGGATTTCGGACGAAATCCCTGGCGCAGTAGCAAATTTGCGCCAAGACTGTCGTTATCGCGCGAACCGCCCTGCTTTCAAAGTTGCACATTCCTTGGCATGTTCCCAATCCCTGCCGTCTTTGACATCATGGCGAGGATGCGGAATGTTAAAAGGCAGAAAGCCAACAATGGGAGTAAGTCATGACGATCTACAAGAGTAACGGCGACCGCGTTCCCGATCACATCCTGGCCATGGCCGAAGACGCCAAGGCAGGCAAGATGGATCGTCGCGAATTTCTAGCTCTCGCCAGCGTCTTCGGCGCGTCGACGGCGATGGCCTATGGCATGCTTGGCCTTGCAGACCCGACGCCGGCCAAGGCGGAAGAGGTCCAGGGCAAGAAAGGCGGCGTATTGAAGGTCGCGCAATGGATCAAGGATCCGAAGGATCCGCGCAAGGCCGACTGGTCGGAAATCGCCAATGCCGAGCGCCAGGCGCTCGAGCCGCTGGTCAAATACACCACCGAATACACGTTCCGCCCCTATCTGCTGGAGAGCTGGGACGTGAATGACGACGCTACCGAATACACGCTGCATGTGCGCAAGGGCGTCACCTGGAACAACGGCGATCCGTTCTCCGCAGACGACGTCATCTTCAACCTCAAGCGTTGGGCCGACAAGAAAGCCGAAGGCAATTCCATGCCCGGTCGCCTCGGTTCGCTGGTCAAGGATGACAAGCTGGATGAGAGCGCGGTTACCAAGGTCGACGATCACACGGTCAAGCTGACGCTCAGCAAGCCGGATATCGCCCTCATTCCCAACGTGTGCGACTATCCCGGCCTTATCGTCCACAAGACCTTCGACGAGAAGGGCGGCGACTTCAAGTCCTGCCCGATCGGAACCGGCCCGTTCGAGTTGGTCTCCTACGATGTCGGCCAGAAAGTGGTCTACAAGCGCCGCGAAGACAACAAATGGTGGGATGGTGACGTCTTCCTCGACGGCATCGAGTTCATCGACTACGGCACCGATCCGGCGGCGATGGTCAGCGCTTTCGAGGCAGGCGAGGTGCACACCAACTTCGAGACGTCGGCCGACTATGTGTCGATCCTCGACGGCATGGATTTGGTGAAGTCGGAGATCGTCACCGCCTCGACGATCGTCTGCCGTACCAATGTGACCAACAAGCCTTACGGCGACCAGAAGGTTCGCAACGCCCTGCAGCTCGCGGTCGACAACAATGTCGTCCTCCAGCTCGGCTACGGCAATGCCGGCACGGTTGCCGAAAACCACCATGTCGCTCCGATCCATCCGGAATACTATGAATTGCCGAAGATTGCTCGCGACCCGGCCAAGGCAAAGGCGCTGATGGCCGAAGCCGGCCAGGCCGATTTCGAGCACGAACTGATCACGGTCGACGAAGACTGGCACAAGAACACAGGCGATGCGATCGCCGCGCAGATGCGCGACGCCGGCATCAAGGTCAAGCGTACGGTGCTGCCGGGTTCGACCTTCTGGAACGACTGGACGAAGTATCCGCTGTCGATGACCAACTGGAACATGCGGCCGCTCGGCGTCCAGGTTCTGGCGATCGGCTATCGCACAGGTGAGGCCTGGAACGAGACGGCCTGGTCGAATCCGGAGTGGGATGCCAAGCTCAACGCTGCGCTGGCAGTTGCCGACGCCGCCAAGCGCAAGGAAATGATGAAGGATATCGAGCAGATCCTGCAGGATTCCGGCATTATCATCCAGCCTTATTGGCGCAAGCTCTACAGCCATTCGGTCAAGGCGGTGCAGAACTACAAGATGCACCCGACCTTCGAGCGCGACTACGGCAAGGTCTGGCTCGACCAAGCCTGACCGGACGATCCGGAAAGGGGCGTCTCGCCCCTTTCCCTCGCTCTTTGCATGGTCCTTGGACCGGAAGTCGGCGCAGCAAAAAGTTGCGGACTCTTCGGCCTGGGTCTGCAATAAAAAGGGTATTGCATCTGGGACTGGTCTGAAGGCTTGTTCTGCCGCTGGCGGCAGCGCACGGCTTGCAAACCGGTTCCACCCCCCAACCCGACCGGCAGGGGACCGCCATGCTTTCTTTCGTTATCAGGCGTCTCGGCACCATGGCAGTGACGATGCTGTGCCTGACGATGATCGTCTTCTTCCTGGTCAATCTCGGGCCTAATCTGAAGAAGCTCGCGATCAGCCAGACCGAAATGCACACATCCGCCGAGCAGCTTGAGGCTTGGCTGGTCAACCATGGCTATCGGCAGAATTTCTTTATCCGCTACGGTCAATGGCTGGGCATCATGCCCAAGCAGCCGGTGACCGACCCGGCGACCGGCAAGCCCGCACAGCGTTTCTCCTTCTGCAACGATCCGGTCGTGCCGACATTCTCCGGCATCCTGCAAGGCGATTTCGGTTGCTCGACCAAGTTCAAGACGACGGTCGCTTCGAAACTCTTTCCGGCGCTCAGCGCCACCGGCATCCTGATGCTCTGCGTGCTGGCCGTAATGGTGCCGATCTCGCTTTTGATCGGTATTCTCGCCGGTATGCGCGAGGGTTCACGCACCGACCGCACATTGTCGGTGGCTTCGATCGCCTCGACGGCGACGCCCGAATATGTTTCGGGCGTCATCTTCACCGTGATCTTTGCCTCCTGGCTCGGCGTGCTGAACGGTTCGGCGGCCTCGGCCAGCCAGGGCATCACCTTCTATAATTTCACCTTGCCGGTGATGACGCTGGCGATCTACGGCATCGGCTACATCGCTCGCATGACCCGCGCCTCGATGGTCGAGGTGATGACCCAGCAATATATCCGAACCGCCCGGCTGAAGGGCCTCTCCTTCGGCAGCGTGGTGATAAAGCACGCTCTGCGCAACGCCCTGATCGCGCCATTCACGGTCATCATGCTGCAGTTCCCCTGGCTGCTCACCGGCGTCGTCATCGTCGAGGTGATGTTCCGCTACCAGGGGTTCGGCTACACCCTGGTCGAGGCCGCCGGCAACAACGACATCGATCTTCTGCTCGGCTGCTCGCTGGTCTCGGTGTTTATCGTCCTGATCACACAGCTCATCTCCGATGTCGGCTACGCGTTCCTCAATCCGCGCATCAGAGTTCAATAGGAGACCGGGCGGATGCAGGTCGAATATCTCAGCGCCTTCAACGTCGTACTCGGCGTGCTTGCCCGCTTCTGGCCGGTCTGGATCGCTCTCGCCCTGGTGATGGGGGCGAGCTTCGGCTACAAGAAGAAGCTAGGCCTTTACGGCCAGCTTTTCGACAGCGGCGTCGGCATCGTCGGCGTCGGCATCTGCCTGTTCTGGCTGTTTACGGCGATCTTCGCGTCGACCATCTCGCCCTTCGATCCGCTCGCCCAAGTGCCGATCATGAAGGACGCGCTGCCGGGCGCAATCGAGCCGGGGTCGAAACTTGTATACTATTTCGGCGGCGACAAGCTCGCCCGCGACGTGTTCTCCCGCATGGTCTATGGCAGCCAGATCGTGCTGATCATCGCGCCGGCGGCGACCGGTTTTGCGCTGATGGTCGGCATTACGCTCGGCCTGCCGGCCGGCTATTATGGCGGCAAGATCGATACGGTGCTGTCCTTCCTCGCCAACCTTGTGCTGGCCTTCCCGGTGATCCTCCTGTTCTACCTGCTGGTGACGCCGGGCATCATGGACACGCCGATCCCCTACGCGATGGCAGGGCTGTTCTTCCTGTTTCCGATCATCTTCTTCAGTGTGCTGTTCTGGACGCGCTACAAGAACCGCCCCGACCGCCTCTATATCCTGCTTGGCCTGACGTTGGTACTTGGCGGCTGGATCTATGCGGGCCTTGTCTTCGATGCCGATCCGTTCAAGATCATCCACATCGATCCCAACCAGCTCAACATCTTCGTGGCGGTGGTGTTCGCCTCCAGCCCCGGCGTGTTCCGCATCGTGCGCGGCCTGGTCATGGACATCAAAACGCGCGACTATGTTGCGGCGGCACAAACGCGCGGTGAATCGCCCTGGTACATCATGCTGTGGGAGATATTGCCCAATGCGCGCGGGCCGCTTATCGTCGACGCCTGCCTGCGCATCGGCTACACCACGATCCTGCTCGGTACGCTCGGCTATTTCGGGCTGGGACTGGCGCCGGAAAGCCCGGACTGGGGCACGGCGATCAAGGATGCAAGCCGGCTGCTGCGCTCCTTCATCCACCCGGCGCTGCCGCCGACGATCGCATTGATGTCGTTCGTGCTCGGCCTCAACCTCCTGGCGGATTCGCTGCGCGAACAGTCTATGAAGGATTGATGCCGGCAAAGATTGACGCCGGGAAGATCGATGCCGGTTCGGCCCGACATGCCTGAAGAACAAGGATTGGAGCGACCCATGAATGAGGCAGTTCGAAATCCCGCCAAGCCGACGAATGGCCCGATCATCGAGATCGAGAACCTGTCGATCTCCTTCTTCACCCGCAAGGGCGAGATCCCGGCGGTCATGGATTTTTCCTGCACGGTCATGCCCGGCGAGGCGATGGGTATTGTCGGCGAATCCGGCTGCGGCAAGTCGACCGTGTCGCTCGGCATCATGCGCGACCTCTCCAACATCGGAAAGATCGTCGGCGGAAAGATCAAATTCCAGGGCAAGGACATGGGAGAATTGTCCGACGAGGAACTGCGCGCCATCCGCGGCAACAAGATCGCGATGATCTACCAGGAACCGATGGCCAGCCTGAACCCGGCGATGAAGGTCGGCCAGCAGCTGATGGAAGTGCCACTGATCCACGACAAGGTGTCGAAGGACGAAGCTTACAAACGCGCCTTGGAAATGGTGCGCGCGGTGAAGCTGCCGGATCCCGAGCGCATGATGCGTTCCTACCCGCACCAGCTTTCCGGCGGTCAGCAGCAGCGCATCGTCATTGCCATGGCGCTGCTGTCGAAGCCGGCGCTGCTTCTGCTCGACGAGCCGACGACAGCGCTCGACGTGACGGTGGAGGCCGGCATCGTCGACCTGGTCAAGGGGCTGGGCGAGAAGTTCGGCACCTCGATGATCTTCGTGTCGCACAACCTCGGCCTGATCCTGGAGACCTGCGACCGCATCACGGTGATGTATTCGGGCGAAGCGGTGGAGACCGGCAAGATCAAGGACGTCTTCGACCGGATGCGCCATCCCTACACGCAAGGCCTGTTCCGCTCGATCCCGTTGCCGGGCGCCGACAAGAATTCGCGGCCGCTGATATCCATCCCGGGGCAGTTGCCGCTACCGCACGAGCGGCCGAAGGGCTGCAATTTCGGCCCGCGCTGCCACCATTTCGTCGAGGGCGTCTGCAACGCCGCCGAAATTCCGATGATCGCGGTCGAAGGCCATGACGGGCATTTCTCGCGCTGTGTGCGCTTCAACGAGATCGACTGGGAGGCGCTGCCACCCGGCGCCAAGAAGGTCAACGAGCGGGTGGTGCCCGGTGCGCCGGTGCTCCAGATCGAAGACCTCCGGAAGTACTACAAGGTCGGCGGCAGCGAAGTGTTCGGCTCGAGCGAGGGCCGTGTCGTCAAGGCCAACGAGACGATCTCGTTCATGGCGCGCGAATCCGAGACCGTCGCGATCGTCGGCGAATCGGGCTGCGGAAAATCGACCCTGGCCAAGGTGCTGCTCGGCCTCGAAACGGCAAGCTCCGGCCGCGTCAAGCTCGGCAATAAGGAGATCCAGTCGACCGGGATCGAGAAGCGCAGCGTCGACACGGTGTCGTCGATCCAGATGGTGTTCCAAAATCCGTTCGACACGCTCAATCCCAGCCATTCGGTCGGTTCGCAGATCATCCGTACGCTGGAAAAGTTCAACGTCGGCGACACGGTGGCCGACCGCCGCAAGCGAATGCTGGAATTGCTCGACCTGGTGAAGCTGCCGAGGGCGTTCGAGTCGCGCAAGCCGCGCCAGCTTTCAGGCGGCCAGAAACAGCGCATCGGCGTTGCGCGTGCCTTTGCCGGCGACGCCAAGGTGGTGGTGGCCGACGAGCCGGTCTCGGCACTGGATGTGTCGGTCCAGGCCGCGGTGACCGAGCTCTTGATGGACATCCAGCGCAAGAACAAGACGACGATGCTGTTCATCAGCCACGATCTGTCGGTGGTGCGCTACATCGCCGACCGCGTCGTCGTCATGTATCTCGGCTATATCGTTGAGCAAGGCACGACCGACCAGATATTCGCGCCGCCCTATCACCCCTATACCGAGGCATTGCTGTCGGCGATCCCGATCGCCGACACAAGCGTCGTCAAGAAGCACATCGTGCTGGAGGGCGACATCCCTTCGGCGATGAACCCGCCGTCCGGCTGTCCGTTCCAGACGCGCTGCGGCTACAAGAAACTGGTGCCGGACAACCTTTGCGAAACCACGGTGCCGCCAGTCAAAAATCTCGGCGACGGCCATATGAGCTTGTGCTGGCTGTCCGACGACGTGCTGGCGAAAATGGAGCCGGTGATCAAATTCGACAAGGAGCACGCCGCGAATGAGGGCGTGCCGGATGATGCAAACCACGGTGTTGGCCCGGGCTTTGCCGGAGATCCGCCCAAGCGCCCGCATGGAAAGACTGGCAGCGTTGAAGCCGATGCCGAGGGTCAGGCAGTGGAAAATGCCGAAGCGGTCGCCAAAGCCCGCCGTCACGAGGTTCGCGACGAGGTTTCAGAGACCGGCACCTCAAGCTCTGCCGACAGCCAGGTGGCGCCAATCATGCCGCCGACTGTCGGCGACGGCCGACAGGCCGAGGACGTGACGCGCAAGCCGCGCAAACCCAAGGGCGGCTGAGAGCCGTTAATAGGCTAGGGCGCGCATTGCCGTAGCTGCGCGGCGTAGTCCTGCGCCATCTGTTCGGTGGCATGCGCATAGCGCTGCACGTCGGCATCGCCGCGACTGCCGCGCTTATAGGCATTCCAGCCGAGATAGTAGGCGAGATACAGATTGTAGGTGTCGTTGCGGGCGACGCCGAGCGCGTCGGCGGTTTTCGAATGGTACCAGCCGACGAAATCGACGGCATCGGCAAACCTGGTGCGGCGCGCCGCCCAGCTGCCGGTCTCGTTCTGGTATTGCGCCCAGGTGCCGTCGAGCGCCTGCGAGAAGCCGGTGGCGCTGGAGATATGTCTCCAGGGAATGAAGCCCAGCAGCTTGGTGCGCGGCGGCCTTGCGTTGCTCTTGAAGCCGGATTCCTTGCGCACCGTCGCCATCAGCACGGGAACCGGCACACCGTATTTCTGCTCGGTGCGTTGTGCCGCCGCCTGCCAATTGTCGAACCAGCCGTCATTCTGGTCGAAAACGGCGCAGACATCGTTGATGTGGTTCGGCGGCGTCGCGCAGGCCGAAAGCGTCAGCGGCACGGCAATCGCTACAATTTTACTAAAACTCGACCTACGCATTGGAAGAGCATTAGGCCGAAAACATAAAAGGAATCTTGCGGCGTTTCTTAACGGCTGGTCAGCCGCTTTAGCAGGCGCTGAGGAAATATGAACATTCCGACGTTTGTTGTCGCTTTTACCGATGTGAAATTCCCGGAATGGCGCCTTGGCTAAAATCACGCCCGCAAGTGGCGGATTCTTGACAGCTCGATCCTCGTGCCGGCGCTTTGATGCGCCGCATGAGCGAACCAAGACGCAAGCGCGGCGCCGAGCGAACCAGCAACAGGGGACCGACCGCCATCCCGCAACTGCCGCTCAGGCGGGTGACAAACCCTTATCCGCCGATGGCGATGCTCTCGGCCGATCAGATCGAGGCGATCCACCAGGCGTCGATGCATATCCTGGAGAATTTCGGCATCGAGGTGATGAGCCCGCGGGCGCTGTCGCTGTTCGAGAAGGCCGGGGCCAAGGTCGATCATGCCACGATGAACGTCCGCATCGATCGCGGCATGATCGAGGAAGCGCTGAAGACGACGCAGTCCAGTTATACGCTGACGCCGCGCAATCCCGCCCATGCCGTCCACCTCGGCGGCAATACCATCAACTTCACGCTCGTCGCCGGGCCGCCGAATGTGCACGACATGGAGCGCGGCCGCCGTGCCGGCAATTTGCGCGATTATTCCGATCTCGTCCGGCTGGCGCAGCATTTCAACTGCATCCACATGCTAGGCAACCAGGTCTGCGCGCCGGTAGAATTGCCGGCGAATTCCCGTCATCTCGACACCTATTTCGCCAATCTGACACTGACCGACAAAAGCTTTCACGTCTCGGCCATCGGCCGCGGCAGGGCGCTCGACGGCATCGAAATGATGGCAATCGCGCGCGGACTGACGCTTGACGAGATGCGCCATGATCCCGGCGTCACCACGATCATTTCGGTCAATTCGCCGCGCCGCTTCGACGAGATGATGGCCGAGGGGCTGATGACGATGGCCGAGTTCGGCCAGTCGGTGGCGGTAACGCCATTCACGCTGATGGGAGCGATGAGCCCGGTGACGCTTGCCGGCGCGCTCGCCCAGCAGAATGCCGAGGCGCTGTTCGGCGTGGTGCTGACGCAGCTCGTCCGCCCCGGCGCGCCGGTGATGTATGGCGCCTTCACCTCCAATGTCGATATGAAATCGGGAGCGCCGGCGTTCGGCACGCCTGAAAACACCAAGGCGAATATCGCGTCCGGACAGTTGGCGCGGCGTTACAACCTGCCTTATCGCACAACGCCGGGCTCGGCTTCCAATGCCGCCGACGCGCAAGGCGCCTATGAGACGCTGATGGCGCTGTGGGGCGCGGTGCTCGGCCATGGCAACCTCGTCTACCATGCCGCCGGCTGGCAAGAGGGCGGACTGACAGCGTCGTTCGAAAAGTTCATCATCGACGTCGAGATGATCCAGCACATGATGGAGTTTTTGCGCCCGATCGAGGTCAACGAGGCCGAGCTTGCCGTCGAGGCTCTGGGTGCGGTTCCGACCGGCGGCCACTTCTTCGGCGAGCCGCACACGCTGGAGCGCTACGCCACGGCCTTCTACCAGCCGATGCTGTCCAACTGGCAGAATTTCGAGGCTTGGCAGGAAGCTGGTGGGCTAGACGCCACGGCGCGAGCGACGAGGCTGTGGAAGAAGGCGCTGGAGGACTATGTCGAGCCGGTGATGGAAATCTCCAGACGCGAGGCGCTTGAGGCGTACGTGGCCAAGCGCAAGGAAGCGATCGGGGCGGGCGAGCCTTAAGCGCCGCTCGTCTTGTTCGGCTTCATTCTCTTCTCCTCCAGAATCATGAAACCCATCCAACTCTTTGAAACGACGAGAATCCCATGAAATCGCATGCAAAGGTCGTTGTTATCGGCGGTGGCGTTGTCGGGTGCTCCGTGCTGTTCCATCTGGCCCGGCACGGCTGGACAGACATCGTGCTTCTGGAGCGCGATGAATTGACCTCCGGCTCGACCTGGCATGCCGCCGGCGGCATGCACACGATCAATGGCGATCCCAATGTCGCCAAGCTGCAGAAATACACAATCTCGCTCTACAAGGAGATCGAGGAACTGTCCGGCCAGACGACCGGCGTGCATTTGACTGGCGGCGTCTTGCTGGCAGCGACGGAGGCGCGGCTCGACTGGCTGCGCGGCGTCGTCGCCAAGGGCCGCTATCTCGGCATCGAACTCGAGGAGATATCGCCTGATGAGGCGGCCGAGCTGATGCCGTTGCTCGATCCCAAGCAGTTCGTCGGTGCCGTGCGCAACAAGGAGGACGGTCATCTCGACCCGTCCGGCGTTACCCACGCCTACGCCAAGGCGGCGAGGAAGCTTGGTGCCGAGGTCGAGCGTTTCACCAAGGTCGAGGAGATTGTGCGGCGCGCCGACGGGTTGTGGCGCGTCATCACCAACAAGGGCGAGGTTGTGGCCGAACATGTCGTCAATGCCGGTGGCCTGTGGGCGCGTGAGGTCGGCCGCATGGTCGGGCTGGAGCTGCCGGTGCTGGCGATGGAGCACATGTACCTGATCACCGAGGACATGCCGGAGGTCGCCGCCTGGAACCAGAAGACCGGCACGGAGATCATCCATGCGGTCGACTTCGACGGCGAGCTCTATCTGCGCCAGGAACGCGGCGGCATGCTGATGGGCACTTATGAAAAGGCCAACAAGCCATGGTCCGAATTCCAGACGCCATGGAATTTCGGCCACGAACTGCTGGAGCCCGATATCGACCGCATCGCACCGTCGCTGGAGGTTGGCTTCCGGCATTTCCCGGCGTTCCAGAACACCGGCATCAAGCAGATCATCAACGGACCCTTCACCTTCGCGCCGGACGGCAATCCGCTGGTCGGGCCGGTGCGCGGCCTGCCGGGGTTCTGGGTAGCCTGTGGTGTCATGGCGGGGTTCTCGCAGGGCGGCGGCGTCGGCCTGGCGCTGTCGAACTGGATGATCGAGGGCGATCCCGGCGCCGACATCTGGGCGATGGATGTGTCACGCTACGGTGACTGGGCCACGATGGCCTATACCAACGCCAAGGTGCGCGAGAATTATTCGCGGCGGTTTTCGATCCGCTTCCCGAACGAGGAACTGCCGGCTGGGCGACCGCTCAAGACGACGCCGGTCTATGATCTGTTGTCGGCCGAGGGCGCGCAATGGGGCGTCGCCTATGGGCTGGAAGTGCCGCTGTGGTATGCGCCCGAAGGGGTCAAGGACGAATTCTCCTGGCGCCGCTCGAGCGACTTCGAGCATGTCGCGAAAGAAGTGGAGACGGTTCGGCAACGCGTTGGTCTGTTGGAAATCTCGTCATTCGCCAAATACAGAGTCACCGGTGAGGACGCAGCAACCTGGCTCGACAGTATGCTCGCGTGCAAATTGCCAAGGCCCGGCCGCATGACGCTGGCGCCGATGCTGAAGGAAGACGGCAGGTTGATCGGCGATTTCACGCTGGCCAATCTCGGCGGTCCAAATTCTGCAAGCAAGGATTGGTTCCTGGCCGGCAGCGGTGTCGCCGAGCAGTACCACATGCGCTGGTTCGAAGCGCATCTGCCGAAGGACGGCTCTGTTAGCATCGAGGCGCTGGGAGCAAAACTCACCGGCCTGTCGATCGCCGGGCCGAGCGCGCGGAACCTTCTTGAAAAGGTCACACGATCTGACGTGTCGAATACGGCCTTTCCGTTCATGGCCATCAGCAGGATGGATATCGGCATGGCACCGTGCCTGGTCGGGCGCGTCAGCTACACCGGCGACCTCGGCTACGAAATCTGGGTGGCGCCGGAATATCAGCGTGCCGCCTATCAGGCGCTGATGGCGGCGGGCGAGGAATTCGGCATCGGCCTGTTCGGCTCGCGCGCGCTCAATGCGCTGCGGCTCGAGAAGAATTACGGCTCATGGGCGCGCGAATACCGGCCGATCTATGGGCCGCTGGAGGCCGGCCTCGACCGCTTCGTCGCCTATGGCAAAGAGGCCGATTTCATCGGCAAGCAGGCAGCGCTGGCAGAGCGCAAGCAAGGCGGCAGACTGCGGCTGCGGGCCTTTGTCGTCGATGCTGCCGATGCCGACGTCATCGGCGACGAGCCAATCTGGTATGGCGGTGCCGTGCGCGGCTGGATCACGTCGGGTGGCTACGCGCATCATTCAAAAAAGTCCGTCGCCATCGGTTACGTGCCGAAAGAGATCGCCGATGAGGCCAACGGTTTCGAGATCGAGCTATTGGGCAAGCGTTACGCCGCACGTATGCAGCAGACACCGCTGTTTGACGCCAATTTCGAGCGGATGCGCGGTTGAGGAACCGAGTGGCATGGCGAAGTCGCCGTGCCGGTGGCACGATGAAAGGGGGAGGACGATTTCGCGATAGTGAAAATTCTTTCGCGCGGTGACCTTTGGTTTTATTGTCGAGCTGCGGCGGAAGGCTGGGCAATTGCTTCGGAGGTCCACCATGCCCGATGTGTATGCGCAGATCACAACCGCTGATCCGGCTGTTGTCGCGGTTCTTATCAACGCGATGGAGTTGCGGGCCGCAGACCCGCGCCAGAAGGCAATCCGCCACTCGTTTTTCTCGTCGATCGATTTTCCGGAAAGGGCACGCGTCCTCGAAGGCGGCTGCGGCTCGGGACCGATCAGTCGCGAGCTTGCGCGCTGGCCGGGGGTGAACGAGGTTGTTGGGCTCGATCCGTCGCCGATATTTCTGGCGAAGGCGCGCGAGCTTGCCGCGGATATCCCCAACCTGAACTTCGTCGAAGGGGATGCCAGGTCGCTGCCGCACGAGGACAACTCGTTCGATGTGGTCATCTTCCATACCTGCCTGACCCATGTGCCCGGTCCCGAAAAGGCCCTGACGGAATCGTTGCGCGTGCTTCGCCCAGGCGGCTGCCTGGCGATCTTCGACGGCGATTACGCGACGACGACGGTTGCCATCGGCGATCATGATCCGCTGCAGGATTGCGTGGATGCCGCAATGGCGGCGCTGGTGAATGACCGCTGGCTGACGCGCCGGCTGCCGCTGCTGGCGAAATCGGCGGGCTTTGTCGTCGAAAAATTCGACAGCTACGGCTACGCCCAAATTGCCGCGCCCGACTACATGCTGACTCTGGTCGATCGCGGCGCCGATATTCTGGCCGGCTGGAAGCGACTCGACAAGGCGCTTGGCGACGGGCTGAAGCACGAGGCGCGCCGGCGTGTCGAAGCCGGAGAGTTCTTCGGGTTCATCGCCTTCGCGGGCCTGATTGCGCGCAAGTCGGCCTGAGCGCGCGCTGATCCGCCCGGCTACGATGTTTTGCGGTTGTCCAGTGCCAGGGCGCCGGGGCCGGCGAATACCAGATAGAAGAAGATGAAGCAGAAGGAGATCGCGGCATCGCCGCCATTGTTGACCGGGAAGAAGCTCTGCGGCATGTGCGCCATGAAATAGGCGATCGCCATCTCGCCGCTGAGAAGGAATGCCACCGGCCTGGTGAAAAGCCCCAATACCAGCAGGATGCCGCCTCCGAATTCCAGGATGGCCGCGGTCAGCGATAGCGCGCTCAGGGCGCCGGCATGGTCGCCGACGGGGAAATTGAACAGTTTCTGGGTGCCGTGCTCAATGAACTGCAGCGCCGTCATGATGCGCAAGGCGGCAAGGGCGAACGGTTGATATCCGGCGAGGCCTTCGAAAAGCTTCATCTACGACTCCATTTTCACCTAGCCCGGCCATAGGTCATCGCCAAAGGCCGGACCATTCACATAGTCCGGCCTTCATTCAACTGTCGGTGAGTGAGTCGTGAGGCGTGCTGCAGCCTTGGGGCCGCACGATGGCGGCCCCCAATTGGCGCGGCCTGTTACCGCGTCGGTGCCATTAGCGCGAAATGGGCGCCTTGCGGATCCGTGCACTGTACGATCCAGCTGCCGCCGGGGACCTCCATCGGACCCATCAGGATCTTGCCGCCATTGTCGGTGACGCGCTTGGCTGCCGCGTCGATGCCGGGCACGTTGAAATAGAACTGCCAGACCGGCGCCGGGATCTGCTCGGGCTTGTTCATCATGCCGCCAACGGGCTCGCCGCCGAAGGCGAAAAGCTGGTAGACGCCCATCGGACCCATATCCATGGCGTCGCCCTTCTCCCAGCCGAACTGGCTGGAATAGAAATCGAACGCCGCCTTCCAGTCTGACGTGTAGAGCTCATGCCAGCCGATGTTGCCGGGGGTCGCCAACGGTAGCGGCGGCTGGTCGGGGCCGCTGGGCTGCAGGAAGTTGAACATCGCGCCTTGCGGGTCTGCAACGACGGCGAAGCGGCCGACGCCAGGAATGTCGTCGGGCTCGCGGTGAACCGCGCCACCAGCCTTCTTGAGGGAGGCCGTTGCGGCATCGATGTCCCTGGTGAGGATATAACCGACCCAGGCCGGCGGCATGCCCATCTTGCGCGCGTCATCGGGCAGCGTCATCATCCCGCCGACGCCGCGCTCGCCGACATTCATGACGATATAGCGCGGCATGCCCTGGGCCCCTTCGAAAGGCTGCCCCCTCCAGCCCACCACGGAGGTGTAAAACGCCTCGGCGGCGTCGAGATCGGTGGTCATCAGCTCGTACCAGAAGAAGGGCATGGGGGACTGTGGCATTGTCGTGCTCCTTGCGGTTTGTACATCGATCATGCGCGATCCATTCTAGGACGATCTTCACGACGAAAATCCGACAGCCAACCAAAAAAGATGACGGCAAATTGGAAATGTTACCGGGTTGCGCGCCCTGCGGTTTTCGACTTTGCTCGCAGTCAACGAGGGGTTGTTGATCCATGCGCCGGATGTCGCTCACTTCCGAACTTGTCGCGCTGTGCCATCGGGAGGAGGCCGATCCCGGCCCCGATGGCAGCTGGACGCAGCTGACGGACGAAGACTTCAGGGCCCTTTGCCTTCGGTGATCAAAACCAACGCTAAGCTTACCAGGCTGACCACTCAGTCCAGCAACGGCAGTGCCGCTATGGCCAAGCTTCCCTGTCGGCGGCTTTGGTAACATGAGTACACTTGTCATGTTTATTCGTGGCTTTTCAGCAGTTTGCGCCGAAAATTGACCAATTGATAAAAAAACAAAACGTGCTAGCCTTCCCCAAAACAAGAACATGGGGAACTGACGATGCCAGAAGGCCAGTTCAAGCAAGGCATTGCCGGCGGGCGGCTCTCGCCGGACCAATATGCCGACAATTTCGCCGACCTGCACCCGCCACTCGATCATCACGAGGCGCTGGTCGAGTCCGACCGCTGCTATTTCTGCTATGATGCGCCGTGCATGAATGCGTGTCCGACCTCGATCGACATCCCGCTGTTCATCCGCCAGATTTCGACGGGCAATCCGATCGGCTCAGCCAAGACCATTTTTGACCAGAACATTTTGGGCGGCATGTGCGCCCGCGTCTGCCCGACCGAGACGCTATGCGAAGAAGTCTGCGTGCGCGAGGTGGCCGAAGGCAAGCCGGTGCAGATTGGTCGCCTTCAGCGCTACGCCACCGATGTCGCCATGGCCGAAAACAAGCAGTTCTACAACCGCTCCGAACCGACCGGCAAGACGGTCGCTGTGGTCGGCGCCGGACCGGCCGGGCTTGCGGCCGCGCATCGGCTCTCCCGCTACGGCCACGACGTGACCATCCTGGAAGCCCGCCCGAAGGCCGGCGGCCTCAATGAATACGGTATCGCCGCCTATAAGAGCGTCGACAATTTCGCCCAGGCTGAAGTCGACTATGTCACGTCGATCGGCGGCATCGACATCCAGAACGGCAAGGCGCTCGGCCGTGATTACCAGCTGTCGGACCTGACCAGGAATTACGATGCGGTGTTCCTCGGCATGGGGCTTGCCGGCGTCAATGCCTTGCGAGCGGATGGCGAGGAGGCGCAAGGCGTCAGCAATGCCGTCGAGTTCATTGCCGAGCTTCGTCAGGCCAGTGATCTGGCCAGCCTGCCGGTCGGCCGGCGTGTTGTCGTCATCGGCGGCGGCATGACGGCGATCGACGCGGCGGTGCAATCGAAGCTGCTCGGAGCCGAAGAGGTGACGATCTGCTATCGGCGCGGCCCGGAGCACATGAATGCCTCCGAATTCGAGCAGGATCTGGCTGCCGCCAACGGCGTCATCATCCGGCACTGGTTGCAGCCGAAGCGGGTCATTGCCGATGCCGGCAAGGTGTCGGCGATCGAGCTCGAATACACCGCGATGGACAGCGACAGGCTCGTCGGCACCGGCGAGCGGCTGACGCTCGTCGCCGATCAGGTGTTCAAGGCGATCGGCCAGAGCTTTGTCCCGGCTGCGCTCAACGGCAGCGGTGCGGAGGTCGCGCTGGAAGCCGGCCGCATCAAGGTCGATGCGGAAGGGCGCACCTCGCTGGCCAATGTCTGGGCTGGCGGCGACTGCATTTTCGGCGGCGACGACCTGACTGTTTCAGCCGTCGCGCAAGGCCGCGATGCGGCGGAGAGCATTCATCGGGCACTGACCTCGAACGGGAGGGCATGAGCATGGCAGACATCCGCAACAATTTCGTCGGCATCAAGTCGCCGAACCCGTTCTGGCTGGCTTCGGCGCCGCCGACCGACAAGGCCTATAATGTCATTCGCGCCTTCAAGGCGGGCTGGGGCGGCGTGGTATGGAAGACGCTCGGCGAAGAGGGCCCGCCGGTGGTCAACGTCAACGGTCCGCGCTATGGCGCGATCTGGGGCGCCGACCGTCGTCTGCTCGGCCTCAACAACATCGAGCTGATCACCGACCGCGACCTGCAGGTCAATCTGCGCGAGATCAAGCAGGTCAAGATGGACTGGCCCGACCGGGCGATCGTCGTCTCGCTGATGGTGCCTTGCGAGGAGCATGCCTGGAAGGCGATCCTGCCGGTAGTCGAGGAGACCGGCGCTGA
Source organism: Mesorhizobium sp. M0898 (assembly GCF_040319695.1). Classification (NCBI taxonomy): domain Bacteria; kingdom Pseudomonadati; phylum Pseudomonadota; class Alphaproteobacteria; order Hyphomicrobiales; family Phyllobacteriaceae; genus Mesorhizobium; species Mesorhizobium sp. M0898. Next base: position 34,584 of record NZ_JAMYOE010000017.1, read on the forward strand.
CGGCATCGAACTCAATTTCGGCTGCCCGCATGGCATGTCGGAACGCGGCATGGGTGCGGCGGTCGGCCAGGTGCCGGAATACATCGAAATGGTGGTGCGCTGGTGCAAGGCCAACACCCGCATGCCTGTCATCACCAAGCTGACGCCCAACATCACCGACATACGCAAGCCGGCACGAGCTGCCCTTGCCGGCGGCACCGACGCGGTGTCGCTGATCAACACCATCAATTCGATCACCGGCGTCAATCTCGACAATTTCGCACCGGAGCCGACGATTGACGGCAAGGGTTCGCATGGCGGCTATTGCGGCCCGGCGGTGAAGCCGATCGCCATGAACATGGTGGCCGAGATCGCGCGCGACCCGGAAACGAAGGGCCTGCCGATCTCCGGTATCGGCGGCATCACCACCTGGCGCGACGCCGCCGAGTTCATGGCGCTTGGCGCCGGCAATGTGCAGGTGTGCACGGCGGCGATGACCTATGGCTTCAAGATCGTGCAGGAGATGATCGCCGGCCTGGAAAACTGGATGGACGAGAAGGGCCATGCCTCGCTCGACGACATCATTGGCCGCGCCACTCCCAACGTCACCGACTGGCAGTATCTCAACCTCAACTACGTCGCAAAGGCGCATATCGACCAGGAGGCCTGCATCAAATGCGGCCGCTGCCACATCGCCTGCGAGGACACCTCGCACCAGGCCATCACCAGCATGGTCGACGGCGTCAGGCATTTCGAGGTGATCGAGGCCGAATGCGTCGGCTGCAATCTCTGCGTCAATGTCTGCCCGGTCGAGAACTGCATCACCATGGAGCCACTGGCGGTTGGCGCGATCGATGAGCGCACTGGTAGGCCAGTGTCGCCGATCTATGCCAACTGGACGACGCATCCGAACAATCCGATGGCCAAGGTGGCGGCGGAATAGCATTGCGAAAAAAAGCGGCGTTCATGGCGCCGCTTTTTGACTTTCCTATTGCGGATAAAAGTTATCCACGATAATCTATATCCATGAACAGGAGAGCGAAATGAAGCTGGGCGAAGGCGTCGAAGCGGCCATCCACTGCGCCGCGATGCTCGCCGGCATTGATGGCGCCGCGACCTTGCCAGGTGCTGCCATGGCCGAAGCGTTCGGGCTGTCGCCGAGCTATCTGCTTAAGCATCTCAACGCGCTGACTGCGTCCGGCATTCTGGAATCAGTGCCGGGGCCGTCCGGCGGCTACCGGCTGGCGCGGCCGGCGGAACGCATAACGCTGCTCGATATCGTGCTGGCCGTCGAGGGGCGTGAACCGGCGTTCCGCTGCGCCGAAATCCGCCAGCGCGGCCCAGCGAAGCTCGATGCCTCGGTCTATGTCAAACCCTGCGGCATCAACGTAGCCATGCTGAAGGCCGAGCGTGCCTATCGCGCCGCGCTCGCCGACGCCCGGCTGTCCGACATCGTTGCAGAATACACGGCCGATGCCGATCCCCGTTCGGTCGCCGCGAACTGCGCCTTCGTCGAGCGCCATCGGCGGCCGCAGAAATCAAGTTCAACCAAGCAAGCATGAAAGGCTATAGACGATGAAACAGAGGCTGCAATTTTTCGGCGCGGCGCCGGAGATCATGAAGGCGGTGTCGGCGCTTAACAAGGCAGTCGACGAATGCGGGCTCGAAAAAAGCCTGTTGCATCTGATCAAGCTCAGGGCGTCGCAGATCAACGGCTGCTCGTATTGCGTCGAGATGCATAGCCGCGAAGCGCGCCGCGACGGCGAAAGCGAGCAGCGGCTCTATCTCGTCTCCGCCTGGAAGGAATCGCCGCTGTTTTCACAGCGCGAACGCGCGGCCTTGGCCTGGACCGACGCGCTGACCAGGATTGCCGACAACGGTGTGTCGGACGAACTCTATGCAAGGACGCTCGAATATTTCTCGGAACAGGAGCTGGTCAAGCTCTCGGTTGCGCTCGGCATGATCAACACCTGGAACCGGCTTTGCGTTCCGTTTCATGCAATCCATCCGATGCCAGCAGTCTTGGCCGCTTGAGCATGGACCAGGCGCGCGGCCTTCCGCCGCGCGCCTCTTTTCTGCCCGAGGACCCGACAGGATGTTTTCAAACTTTGATAGTGAGATCCTATTCGGCGCCCGCCTGCTGCTTGGCGGCGCCTTTGTCTTTGCCGGCCTGCGCAACATTCAGAACGCGGCGTTGGTGAGCCAATTGATGACGACGCGCGGCGTGCCGCGGGCACGGCTGGTGCTGTGGCTGGGGATCGTCCTGCAGATCATTGCCGGAGCACGGGTGATCGCGGGCATCTGGACCGCTCCGGCGGCGGCATGCCTGATCCTGTTCCTGATCGTCGCCACGCCGATGTTCCATAACTTCTGGGATCATCAGGGCCCGGAGCGCGCGTCCCGCATCAATGGCTTTGTCGGCAACGTCGCGCTGGCCGGAGGATTTCTGGCGCTGATCGCGCAGTCGCTTTGACAACGACTGATGCCTCTTGGAGGCAGCCGCTCACGCCGCATACCGCAAGCCGCCGTCGCAGGTCAGGATCTGGCCGGTGACGAAGCTGTTCGAGACCAGGAACGCAATTGCCTCGGCGACGTCCTCGGCGCGGCCGATGCGGCCGACCGGCGTCTTGCCGGCATACGCGGCAAACACTGCATGGCGCTGTTCATCGGGCAAAAAGTCCCACCAGGGCGTGTCGATGACGCCTGGCGCCACGACATTGACGCGCAACGGCTTGAGCTCCATCGCCAGGATCGGCACCACGGTCAGCAGCATGCCGTTGACGGCGGCGATGCCGGCGACGCCCGGCGCCGACAATTGTGCCGACACCGCCGAGATGAAAGTCACCGAGCCGCTCTTGTTCAGCGTCGGCAAAGCGGCCTGCAGGCAGGAGAGCTGTGGCCGGACCTTCTCGTCGACGCCGCCGCCGATGTCGGTCAGGTCAAGTGTTTCGAACGGACCGAGCCCCTTGCCGCCGCTGGCGGCCAGCACCAGGTGATCGAAAGGGCCGAGATCGTTGAAGAACCGGCGAACCTCGTCCGGCTTCGCGGCATCGAAGGCAGCTTTTTCGACCGCGCCGCCAAGGCTTTGCCATGCATTGTCGAGCCTTTCCCGGTTGCGCCCGGTGATCGTCACCTTTATGCCCGGGCCAAGCAGCTTTTTCGCGGTGGCGAGGCCGATGCCGGAGGAGCCGCCGACGATCACGGCGTGCTGCGTTTTCTCGGTCATGAATTTTCTTTCTTCGATGTTGCGGAAACGGGTGCGAGCCCGACAAGGCCGAGACTCAATTCGCGCAACTGCTGCCTCGCCTTCACGTCATAGGCTTGCGCATCGGCACGGGATTCTCTCTGGCCGTCGAAATAGAGGCCGCTTCGCCCTTCGAGTGCCGGCGACGTGGCGAGGTTGATGATGGCTTCGGCGCCGGTTTCGACCGAGCTCCACGGCGTGATGCCCGCCTGCCGCACCATCGTGGTGTTCATGTAGCTTGCCGGATGCAGGCTGTTGACGGTCACATTGGTGCCGTGCAGCTGCTCCGCCAGGTCGATGGTGAACATGATCTGCGCCAGCTTGCTCTGGCAGTAGGCACGGACGCCGTCATAGGAGCGGGTCAGCATGACGTCGTCGAAGTCGATCGCCTGCTGGCCGGCCGAGGCGACATTGACGATGCGCGACGGCGCGCTGGACTTGAGCAGCGGCAGCAGCTCCATGGTGAGCAGGAAGCCGGCGAGATAATTGACGGCAAAGCGCAACTCGTAGCCGTCGGCGCTAACCTGTCGTTTGGAGTTGGGGCCGGCTGTGCCGACGCCGGCATTGTTGATAAGGATATCGAGCCGCTTGGTCCTTGCGCGCACCGCCTCGGCGAGGCGGCGGACTTCCGCCAGGGAGGAGAGGTCGGCGACCAGCAGCTCGGCCTTGCCGCCGGCGGCTTCGATTTCGGCCACGGTCGCCTTGCCCCTAGTCGCGTCGCGGCCATGCACCAGGATACGGGCACCGCCGGCGCCGAGCCTTTGCGCGACGACGCGGCCGACGCCGTCGGTCGATCCTGTGATGAGGATTGTCTTGTCTTTCAGTTCCATGTTCAGAGCCTCCATGTCATCGCTCTGAACGGAAAGATGGGGCACCGGCCACTTGCCAAACAGTTCAAACTTTATCCTGGTATCGATACTGCTATAATAGCACCGATGGATTCACCGACACACTCCGCCGCCGCCGCGAGCTTGGCGCCTTTCTGCGCTCGCGGCGCGAAAGGCTGACGCCTTCGGCCACCGGCATTTCGACCGGCCTGCGCCGGCGCACGCCCGGGCTGCGGCGCGAGGAGGTGGCGATGATCGCCGGCGTCGGCACGACCTGGTACACCTGGCTGGAGCAGGGCCGCGACGTTCGGCCGTCGGTGGAGGTGCTGACGGCGCTCAGCCGGGCGCTGCGCCTGGACACGGCCGAGCAACGGCATCTGTTCATTCTTGCCGGCCGCCCGCAGCCGGAGCGTCGCGTCGACGCGCCGGAAAAAGTCGATAGCCCGTTGCTGCACATGCTGCAGAGCCTGGTCCTGCAGCCGGCCTATGTCCTTGGGCGGCGCTGGGACGTGCTGGCCTGGAATTCTGCTGCGGCAGCCGTGTTCGGCGACTATGGCCTGCTGGAGGGCGATGCCCGCAACATCGTCCATATGGTTTTCACCAGCCCGCAGCATCGGCGCCTGCTCGTTGATTGGGAGGAACTGGCACGTGCCGTGCTGGCGTCATTCCGGGCAGAAAGCGCCAGATATGTCGGCGATCCGGATTTCGAGCGGCTGATCGCGCTGATGACGCGCTCGAGCCCGGAGTTTCGCGCCTGGTGGCCGCTACGCGACGTGGCCCGTAACCTATCGGGTGTAAAGCATGTCAGGCATCCGATAGCGGGTGCCATGGCGTTCGAGCATATGAGCCTGTCGATCGACGACGGCTCCGACATGAAACTGATCGTCTACACGCCGCTCGCCGAGCAGAACTCGATCGCCAAGCTGCAGAAGCTGCTCGATGCGCGGCCGGCCGAGCGGCGCAGCGCGTGAACCCAGCTTCGTCATCCTAGGGTCTGCGCTGCGTCGCTCCGCTCCTTGCTGCGCCCCAGGATGACGAAGCAATGGGGGAGGTTTGCGACAGCCGAGCTGCCTCAGCCCTTCGGCTTCAGCCCGTCGATGAACAGTTGCTCGAGAAACCTTGCGGCATCCTCGAAGCGGCCGTCGCCGCCGCGGTCGGGGCCGAGCACGGCGCGGACCTGGACGTCGAAATCGGCATAATGCTGGGTCGTCGCCCAGATCGAGAAGATCAGGTGCCAGGGGTCGGTGCGGGCAATCTTGCCGGCGCGCATCCAGCCCTTGATGACGTTGGCTTTCTCGTCGACCAGCGTCTTCAACTCGCCTTCCAGCATCGGCATGATGCGCGGCGCGCCCTGCAGGATCTCGTTGGCGAACAGGCGGCTCTCGCGCGGGAAATCGCGCGCCATTTCGAGCTTGCGCCTGATGTAGCTGCGCAGTTCGGTCAAGGGGTCGCCGATATCGTCGAGTTCGCGCAGCGGCGCCAGCCAGGTGTCGAGAAGCCGCTGCATCAGCGTCTTGTGGATGTCCTCCTTGCGGCGGAAATAATAGAGCAGGTTCGGCTTCGACATGCCGGCGGCTTCAGCGATCTGGTCGATGGTCGAGCCGCGAAAACCGTTGGTCGAGAAGACTTCGAGCGCCGCCTCGAGGATGAGCTCGCGCTTTTCCAGCTGGATGCGGGTGCGGCGAGGAGCGGAGCTTTCGACCGCCCCCGTCACCCCGAAAAACTTTCGCCGCGAGGAGTGTCTGGACCAATTCTCTGGACCAGTTTTTCCTCGCCCTGTGGAGCGCACTTCGAAAGCCGCATTTCCGCTAGTAATCCCTTGACCGCTGATAAGGCGGTGCTAACGTTTGTCCAACCGGTCAAAAATTTGCGTAGCACGAAAACGTCGCGAAGACCAAGCGTTGGTAAGACCAAGCGTTAGCCGCACCGAAACAGGTTACAAGGGGAAGTCTTGGTCATGTCCAACCGGCTGAAAGTCACGCCGAACGATCTCAGCGCATTCTGGATGCCGTTCACGGCAAACCGGCAGTTCAAGCAGGCGCCGCGCATGATGGTGTCGGCCAAGGACATGCATTACACGACCAGCGACGGGCGCAAGGTTCTCGACGGCACTGCCGGCCTGTGGTGCGTCAATGCCGGCCACTGCCGCCCGAAGATCACCGAGGCGATCCAGAGCCAGGCGGCCGAGCTCGACTATGCGCCGGCGTTCCAGATGGGCCATCCGATCGTGTTCGAGCTGGCGAACCGGCTGGTCGACATCGCGCCGAAGGGCATGGACCATGTGTTCTTCACGAATTCCGGCTCGGAATCGGTCGAGACCGCGCTGAAGATGGCGATCGCCTATCACCGCGTAAAAGGCGAGGGCTCGCGTACCCGCCTGATCGGCCGCGAACGCGGCTATCACGGCGTCAATTTCGGCGGCATCTCCGTCGGCGGCATTGTCACCAACCGCAAGATGTTCGGCACGCTGCTCGGCGGCGTCGATCACATGCCACACACGCATCTGCCGGAAAAGAACTCCTTCACCAGGGGCGTGCCCGAGCATGGCGCGGAACTGGCCAACGAGCTGGAGCGCATCGTCGCGCTGCACGACGCCTCGACCATTGCCGCCGTCATCGTCGAGCCGGTGGCCGGTTCCACCGGCGTCATCCTGCCGCCGAAGGGCTATCTCGAGAGGCTGCGCGAGATCTGCACCAAGCACGGCATCTTGCTGATCTTCGACGAAGTCATCACCGGTTTCGGCCGTCTCGGCACGCCGTTTGCGGCCGACTATTTCGGTGTCACGCCGGATATCATGACCACGGCGAAGGGCGTCTCCAACGGCGTCATTCCGATGGGCGCGGTGTTCGTGAAAAAGGAAATCCACGACGCCTTCATGACCGGACCCGAGCACATGATCGAGTTCTTCCACGGCTACACCTATTCGGGCAATCCGATCGCCTGCGCGGCGGCGTTGGGCACGCTCGACACCTACAGGGAAGAGGGGCTGCTGACCCGCGGCGAGGAACTGGCGCCGTACTGGGAGGACGCGCTGCACTCGCTGAAAGGCGAGCCGAACGTCATCGATATCAGAAACATCGGCCTGATCGGCGCGATCGAGCTGGCGCCGATCGCCGGCCAGCCGACGAAGCGGGCCTTCTCGGCTTTCGTCAAGGCGTTCGAGCGCGGTGCATTGATCCGCACCACCGGCGACATCATCGCGCTGTCGCCACCGCTGATCATCACCAAGGGCCAGATCAACGAATTGATCGACCACGTGCGCGAAGTGCTGAGGGCGGTGGATTGAGGAACGCGCTGCAGCTTTCCCTTCCCCTTGAGGGGAGGGTGGCCGCGAAGCGGCCGGGTGGGGTCGGCGCGGCAGCGCGCCAGCCTGACCTTCGGCCGCATAGGTGCCTGTGATGCCCCGGACCCGCGTGAGCTTCGAAATGCGCCAGAAGGCGCGCGCGCTTCGAGTTCATGCGACCAAAGGCGAATCGCTGCTTTGGTATGAACTGCGCGAATTGAAATCGGCCGGGATGAAATTCCGCCGCCAGTGTCCGATCGGGCCTTATATCGTCGACTTTGCTTGCCTTGCGGTAAAGCTGGTCGTTGAAATCGATGGTGATCTGCACGAACAGGAGAAGGGCAAACGGCACGACGCCGTCCGTGATGCCTATCTGCGATCGCTCGGGTTCGATATCTTTCGCGTCGATGAGCCCGATGTCATAAACAGCGCTTGGCATGTCGCACAGGTGGTCAAGGAGAAGGTCGCGCGCATGTCAGCCGACCCCACCCGACCGCTTCGCGGCCACCCTCCCCTCGAGGGGGAGGGGGACGCTGGCGTGCCACAACCGATGAGGTTTTAGAATATGGCCGCCCCCGGCGAGAATCTGCGGATCAATTCAGACCGTTTGTGGGATTCGATAATGGAGATGGCGAAGATCGGCCCCGGCATTGCCGGCGGCAATAATCGCCAGACTGTTACTGACGAGGACGGCGAAGGGCGGCATCTGTTCAAGCGCTGGTGCGATGAGGCGGGGCTCGAAATGGGCGTCGACGAGATGGGTACGATGTTTGCCCGTCGCGAAGGCACCGACCCCAGCCTGCCGCCGGTCTATGTCGGCAGCCATCTCGACACCCAGCCGACCGGCGGCAAGTATGACGGCGTGCTCGGCGTGCTCGGCGGCCTGGAGGTCGTGCGCTCGCTCAACGATCTCGGTATCAAGACCAAGCACCCGATCGTCGTCACCAACTGGACCAACGAGGAAGGCGCCCGCTTTGCGCCGGCGATGATGGCGTCCGGGGTGTTCGCCGGCGTGCTCGACCAGGCCGACGTCTATTCACATGTCGACAAGGACGGCAAGAAATTCGGCGAGGAGCTCGAACGGATCGGCTGGAAGGGCACCGAGAAAGTCGGTGAGCGCAAGATCCACGCCTTCTTCGAATTGCATATCGAGCAGGGCCCGATCCTCGAGGACGAGGGCATCGACATCGGTGTCGTCACCCATGGGCAAGGTTTGAAATGGCTGCAGGTGACGCTGACCGGCAAGGAGGCGCACACCGGCTCGACGCCGATGCCGAAGCGGCGCAATGCCGGGCTCGGCATGGCGCGGGTGATCGAACTGGTGCACGAGATCGCCATGGACTACCAACCCGACGCCGTCGGCGCGGTCGGCCATATGGAGGTCTATCCGAACTCGCGCAACATCATTGCCGGGCGCACCGTCTTCACCATCGACATCCGCTCGCCGGAAAAGGAGGTGCTGGACGCCATGGACGGCCGCATCCGCGAAGGCATCGACACGATCTGCGACGCGCTCGACATCAAATATCAAATCGAGCAGGTCGGCCATTTCGACCCGGTCACTTTCGACGCGGGCTGCGTCAAGGCTGTGCGGGATGCGGCGGAGCGCCTGGGATATACGCATCGCAACATCGTCTCGGGCGCCGGCCATGACGCCTGCTGGATCAACCGCGTTGCACCCACCGCAATGGTGATGTGCCCCTGTGTCGACGGGCTCAGCCACAACGAGGCCGAGGAAATCACCAAGGAATGGGCAGTGGCCGGCGCCGACGTGCTGTTCCATGCGGTGGTGGACACGGCGGGGATTGTGGGGTGAGATGTTGGCGCCGTACCCCCACCCCTAACCCCTCCCCACAAGGGGGAGGGAGACTTCCGTTGGCACTGACCTCGGCAAATTGCCTGCCTTTCGGCGCCAAAAGGGGAAGTAAGGGCATGCGGCAGCGTTCCCTCCCCCTTGTGGGGAGGGTTAGGGTGGGGGTCCATCTTCGTAAGAATCCAAATGCGATTGCCCTGCCACAAGGGGGAGGGGGACTAGCAATGCCGACGTCTTTTTCTATGGCGAAAGCTTTGATGGGTTCAGCTGTGACAGCGCGGCACCAAGCCTCCCTCCCCCTTGTGGGGAGGAATTGAGGGTGGGGGTACTCGTCTTGGCACCGACCGCGATCGATCCAGCCGCCATCAAACGTGCAAGAATGTTGCGCCGGAACATGACAGAGGGCGAGCGTAAGCGCTGGTCCGAGCTGAAGGAGTTCCGTCGCCTCTACGGGTTACATGCAAGGAAGCAGGCGCCGATTGGGCCTTATATTGCGGACTTCGTTCTGCACGAGAAGAACCTCGTCATCGAGGTGGATGGAGAGCATCACTTTATGCCGGAGCAAATGGAGAAGGACCGCATACGTGATGCATGGTTTGGCCGACAGGGCTATCGTGTGCTCAGGTTTTCGACTGGAGACTTGGCAAATTTCTTCGATGGTTGCGTCGAGGAGATATTGCGGGAAGTTGGAGTCATGTAGAGGCCGTTCAGGGTTCCTCGACGCTGAACCGACCTGATCAAGCAAGGCGCTCACAAGAAGCGCGAAGAGAATAAGGGAACAAGAAAATGTCCAAAGTCATCAAGAATGGCACCATCGTCACCGCCGACCGGACGTGGAAGGCCGATGTGCTGTTCAAGCACGGCAAGATCATCGGCATCGGGCCGGATCTGCATGGCGACCATGAGTTCGACGCCAGCGGCTGCTATGTGATGCCGGGCGGCATCGACCCGCATACCCATCTCGAAATGCCGTTCATGGGCACCTATTCGGCCGATGACTTTGAATCCGGCACCCGCGCGGCCCTTGCCGGCGGGACGACGATGGTCGTCGATTTCTGCCTGCCGGCGCCGCAGCAATCGCTGCTCGAGGCCCTGCAGATGTGGGACAACAAGACTTCGAAGGCGTCCTGCGACTATTCCTTCCACATGGCGATCACCTGGTGGGGCAAGCAGGTGTTCGACGAGATGGCCACCGTCGCCGACAGGGGCATTACCTCGTTCAAGCATTTCATGGCCTACAAGGGCGCGCTGATGGTCGATGACGACGAGCTCTATTCGTCGTTCCAGCGCTGTGCCGATCTTGGCGCGCTGCCGCTGGTCCATGCCGAGAATGGCGACGTGGTGGCGGCGCTGTCGCAGAAGCTGCTGGCGGCGGGCAACAGCGGCCCGGAGGGACACGCCTATTCGCGCCCGCCTGAAGTCGAAGGCGAGGCGACCAACCGCGCCATCATGATCGCCGACATGGCCGGTGTGCCGCTCTATGTCGTGCATGTCTCCTGCGAGCAGGCGCACGAAGCCATCCGCCGGGCGCGCCAGAAAGGCATGCGGGTATTCGGCGAGCCGCTGATCCAGCACCTGACGCTGGACGAGAGCGAATATTTCAACAAGGACTGGGACCATGCGGCGCGCCGGGTGATGAGCCCGCCCTTCCGCAACAAACTGCACCAGGATTCGCTGTGGGCCGGCCTGCAGGCCGGGTCGCTGCAAGTGGTGGCGACCGACCATTGTGCCTTCACCACCAAACAGAAGCGCAACGGCGTCGGCGACTTCACCAAGATCCCGAACGGCACGGGCGGGCTCGAGGATCGTTTGCCGGTGCTGTGGACGACCGGCGTCAAGACCGGCCGGCTGACGATGAACGAGTTCGTCGCGGTGACCTCGACCAACATCGCCAAGATCCTCAACATGTACCCGAAGAAGGGCGCCATCGTCGAAGGGGCGGACGCCGACATCCTCGTATGGGACCCGAAGCGCAAGAAGAAGATCACGGCCAAGAAGCAGCAGTCGGTGATCGACTACAATGTCTTCGAAGGTTTTGAGGTAACCGGCCTGCCGCGCTTCGTCTTCTCGCGCGGCGAACTGTCGATCGAGGAAAACGAGGTCAAGGCGAAGCCCGGCCATGGCGAGTTCGTCGCTCGCGAGCCGAACGCGGCGGTCAACCGGGCGCTGTCGACGTGGAAGGAGATTTCCGCGCCGCGCAAGGTGGAACGGACGGGCATCCCGGCGACGGGCGTTTGAGCTTGGCGAGCCACGGAGCGATTATCTCGATGGCCGCGGTGATCCTTGCCGCCGGGCCGGCGGCGGCTGACGTCCTTGCCGGCTCCTTTGGCAATGAGGTCGGTTGCGCTGGTGTACGGCTCGGTTATCAGGACAGCGACGATTATGTCGTGCTGACCGCCGACGGCGTCGAAACCTATGGCAGCGGCTGCCAGTTCGCACAGCGATTGACGACGGCGCCTGGCACCCTGTTGTTGAGCTCCAGCTGTTTCGCCGAGGGCGAGGAGGGCACGACGACGGATGTCGTCAAGGTCATCAACAGAGGAGGGGACGGTTTCTTCGTGACCATTCCCGGCCTTGAGGAGATAGGGCCGCTGAAATCATGTTCGTGACGGTGCCGATGACGACCGCTGCCTCGATGCCGGCGTCAGGCGACCAACCCGTCCAGTTCCGGCAGCAGGACGACGCTTTCCTGTTCGTTGGGATCGGTGCGGCAATGACCGCCGAGGCGGGGCCGTCGCTCAGATTGGCCGGCAGATGCGGCACGCCGGGGGGAATATAGAAAAGATCGCCGGCCTTGACCACGATATGCTGTTCGAGCCGGTCGCCATACCAGGTATGGACTTCGCCGGAGAGCACATAGATCGCGGTTTCATGGTTTTCGTGCATATGCGCCTTGGCGCGGGCACCCGGCGGCATGGTCAGCAGATGCATGCAGATGCCGGACGAGCCGACTGTTTCGGCGGCGATACCGCCGAAATAACTCAGGCCCTGCTTGCCTTCATAAGAGCTTTCAGGGCGGATAAGATGGCAAGTCGGTTTGGGCGACATCGGGCAACTCCGGGCGTCTATCTGATGGGACAAGGGCGTGTAAAACTGGGGCGCGTAAAACTGGGGCGAGTAGGACTGGGCGAGTGGAAAGCAACATCGGGGTAAAATCAATGGGATTCCGGCCGGCGCCGCAGTGGCCGGAAGCGACAGGCTACGGCCGATGACGGGAGTATCGCCAGCCGTTGTTTCGGCAAGCAAGCTTGGCCTGACCTTCCAGACCAATGATGGTCCGGTGCAGGCGCTGTCGAATGTCGACCTGACGATCGGCAAGGGGGAATTCGTGTCCTTCATCGGGCCCTCCGGCTGCGGCAAGACGACCTTGCTGCGCGTCATCGCCGATCTGGAGAAGCCGACATCGGGAGCCATCTCCGTCAACGGCATGACGCCCGAGCAGGCGCGCCAGAGCCGCGCCTATGGCTATGTCTTCCAGGCGGCCGCACTTTATCCGTGGCGCACGATCGAGCGCAATGTGGCACTGCCGCTGGAGATCATGGGCCTGTCCAGGGCGGAGCAGGCGGCGCGCATCAAGCGCACCCTCGACCTTGTCAACCTCAGCGGCTTCGAGAAGAAATACCCCTGGCAGCTTTCGGGGGGCATGCAGCAGCGCGCCTCGATCGCGCGGGCGCTCGCCTTCGACGCCGATCTTTTGTTGATGGACGAGCCGTTCGGCGCGCTGGACGAGATCGTGCGCGATCACCTCAACGAACAGCTGCTGGAGCTTTGGGAGCGCACCAACAAGACTATCTGCTTCGTCACCCATTCGATCCCTGAGGCGGTCTATCTGTCGACGCGCATCGTCGTCATGTCGCCGCGCCCGGGGCGTGTCAGCGACGTCATAGAATCGACGCTGCCGAAAAAGCGACCGCTCGATATCCGCGAGACGCCGGAGTTCCTGGCCATCGCGGCACGCGTGCGCGACGGGCTGAGGGCAGGGCACAGCTATGATGATTGAGGGCGCGCGCGACGGGCTTGCGCGTTCGACGCAGGAGGTGCATCGCCCTCGCGAGGGACGCGCTAACCGTGCTTTCGTCATCCTAGGGCGGAGCCGCCGCGAAGCGGCGTGCGCAGACCCTAGGATCCATGCCGTGATGTCGGGCGAAACGCGCAAGCGGTCGAGAATAAGCGTTACGCAGAGCGGTGCGGAGGGAGCCATTTTCAGCACCGTTGCGGAGCGGGAAGATAATGGCATGGATCCTAGGGTCTGCGCCGCGTCGCTTCGCTCCTTGCTTCGCCCTAGGATGACGAAAGCGTGGTGGGGCGCTCCCGATACGCACGCCGCTTCGCGGCGGTTCCGCCCTAGGATGACAAAAGCGCGGTCACCCTCACCCGGCCTCCGCTTCGCTCCAGTCACCCTCTCCCCGTTGGGGAGAGGAGGGCGCTTACCCGGCGAGGCCTGCTAGATGGACTCGTTTCGCGACAAGATCGTTCCGGTGACCTCGATCCTCCTGGGCGTTGTCGTCGTCTGGTACGTCATGGCCGTCATCCTCAACACGCCGTTCCAGCGCGATCTCGACCGCCGCGCCAATCAGACACCGGGTATTGTGGAATTCATCGGCAAGACGCTGGCGCAGCCGAAGCCGACGCTGCCGGCGCCGCATCAGGTGGCGGTGAATTTTTTCGAAAACACCTTTCTGCGCAGCATCACCTCGAACCGCAGCCTTGTCTACAATGCCTGGGTGACGCTGTCGTCGACGCTGCTCGGCTTTGCTTTCGGCACGGCGCTCGGCATCGTCATCGCCGTCGGCATCGTGCATGTGGCGACGCTCGACCGCAGTCTGATGCCGTGGATCATCGCCTCGCAGACCATTCCGATCCTGGCGGTGGCGCCGATGATCATCGTCGTGCTGGCGGCGATCGGCATCACCGGGCTTATCCCGAAGGCGCTGATCTCGACCTATCTGTCGTTCTTTCCGGTGGCAGTCGGCATGGTGAAGGGACTGCGCTCGCCCGAGCTTACCCATCTCGACCTGATGCACACCTATAATGCCAGTGCCTCGCAGACCTTCTGGAAATTGCGGGTGCCGGCTTCGGTGCCGTTCCTGTTTACCTCGATGAAGGTGGCGGTGGCCGCCAGCCTGGTCGGCGCCATCGTCGGCGAGTTGCCGACCGGCGCTGTCGCCGGCATCGGCGCCAAATTGCTCGCCGGCGCCTACTACAGCCAGACCATCGACATCTGGTCGGCTCTGGTTGCCGGGTCGGTGGTCGCGGCGCTGCTGGTGATGGTCGTCGGCATCGCCGGGCGCCTTGTCGACCGCGCCATGGGCGGGAGGCCGGCATGAGCGCCATCCTGAGCCTTTCCTCAATCACGCCTCGATCCTGGCAGGGGTATGCAGCGCTTGTCCTGCTTGCCGGCGCGCTGCTTCTTTGGCCGCTCGTCAGCGCTACGCCCGGTTACGGCATGGCAACTGCGGTTTTGATTTTCATTTTGCTGCTCGTGGCAATCGAGGCCGACAACTTTCCACCGATGATCGGGGTGGTGTTGCTGTTCCTTGGCGCGCATGGCGCAGCGTGGATGCTGCTCGCCGGCATAACCGGCAATGAGGGCAGCGCTCGCGCATCCTTCTATCTGCTGCTCGTCGCGGCGTGGTTTTTGGCCTGGCGCTGCGTAACGGTCTTGTCGTCGTTTCGCCCGACGTCGCGCTGGGCGTCAACCGCCCTGCGCCTGATCATTCCGGCCATCTTCGGCGCCTGGATCCTGATCATCTGGGAGGCGGTGACGCGTGGTGCCGGCATTCCCTTCATCCTGTTGCCGCCGCCAAGCGCCATCGGTGCACGCATCGTCGGCTCGCTGCCGGTGCTGGGGGCCGATGTCAGGCAGACCATCTTCAAGGCTGTTATCTTCGGCTATGTGGTGGGGAGCAGCGCCGGCTTCCTCGTTGCCATCGCCGCCGACCGCGAGCCGTTCCTGCGGCGCGGGCTCTTGCCGATCGGCAATATGGTGTCGGCGCTGCCGATCATCGGCGTCGCGCCGATCATGGTCATGTGGTTCGGCTTCGACTGGCAGTCGAAGGCAGCGGTGGTCATCATCATGACCTTCTTCCCGATGCTGGTGAACACCGTCGCCGGGCTTGCCGCCTCCGGCCATATGGAGCGCGACCTGATGCGCACCTATGCCTCGAGCTACTGGCAGACGCTGTTCAAGCTGCGGCTGCCGGCGGCGGCACCCTTCATCTTCAATGCGTTGAAGATCAATTCGACGCTGGCGCTGATCGGCGCCATCGTCGCCGAGTTCTTCGGCACGCCGGTGGTCGGCATGGGATTTCGCATTTCGACGGAAGTCGGGCGGATGAACATCGACATGGTGTGGGCGGAAATCGCAGTTGCAGCACTTGCGGGTTCGGTCTTTTATGGCGTGGTCGCTCTTTTCGAGAGAGCAGTCACGTTTTGGCATCCCTCTGTCCGTGGTGGATAGGGGCGGTGGGTTTAGGGCGCTAACTTCAGAGGGTAAAAACATGAAAAGACTTGTTGTTTCGATGCTGGCCGGCGCGATGTCGCTTGCCGCGTTCCAGGCGATGGCCGCGGACAAGGTGACGCTGCAGCTGAAATGGGTCACCCAGGCACAGTTCGCCGGCTATTATGTCGCCAAGGCCAAGGGCTTCTATGAAGCCGAGGGCCTCGACGTCGACATCAAGCCCGGCGGCCCGGACATTGCGCCCGAGCAGGTCATCGCCGGCGGCGGCGCCGACGTCATCGTCGACTGGATGGGCGGCGCGCTGGCTGCGCGCGAGAAGGGCGTGCCGCTGGTCAACATCGCCCAGCCGTTCAAGAAGGCCGGCATGGAGCTGGTCTGCCCGAAGGACGGTCCGGTCAAGACGGAAGCCGACTTCAAGGGCCACACGCTCGGCGTCTGGTTCTTCGGCAACGAGTATCCGTTCTATGCCTGGATGAACAAGCTTGGCCTCAAGACCGATGGCGGGCCGGACGGCGTCACCGTGCTCAAGCAGAGCTTTGACGTGCAGCCGCTAATCCAGAAGCAGGCGGATTGCATTTCGGTCATGACCTATAACGAGTACTGGCAGCTCATCGACGCCGGCTACAAGCCGGAAGAGCTGACCGTCTTCAACTATTCCGCCATGGGCAACGATCTGCTCGAAGACGGGCTCTATGCCCTGGAGGACAAGCTCAAGGATCCGGCCTTCGAGGACAAGATGGTGCGTTTCGTGCGCGCTTCGATGAAGGGTTGGAAATACGCCGTCGACCATTCCGACGAAGCGGCCGGCATCGTCATGGACAATGGCGGCCAGGACGAGAATCACCAGAAGCGCATGATGGGCGAAGTCGCCAAGCTGATCGACAATGCCGATGGCAAGCTCGATCCGGCGACGTACGAGCGCACCGCCAAGGCGCTGCTCGACCAGAAGATCATCAGCAAGGAGCCTACCGGCGCCTACACGACGGCGATCACCGACAAGGCCATCAAATAGGGCTGTCAAACTGGCTTGTAGCGGAAAAGGGGCGGGCGACCGCCCCTTTTTAGTGGGAGGTAAAATAAACGTTACCGGCGGAAACATCCGCTCGCAAAATCGTTGTGCCGGTGCATCCGCCTCAAGGGTGTCACAACGGAGGTTTCCATGCGCATCCAGTCCTTCACGCCGATGCTTTCGGCGCTGGCCATTTCTGCAGCCATCTTCTCTGCTTCACCGGCCTTGGCCGAAACCATGAAGATGACGGCGACGCTCGATGGTGCTCAGCAGAACCCGCCCGTCACCACGAAGGGCAAGGGCACCGCCACGCTCAGGTTCAACACCGCCACCAAGAAACTCAGCTGGACCGTGAGATATTCCGGCCTCAGCGGGCCGGCGAAGGCCGCACACATTCACGGCCCGGCGGCAAAGGGTCAAAACGCCGATCCGGTGGTGCCGTTCGAAGGCAAGCTGAAGAGCCCGATCAAGGGTTCGGCGACATTGACCGATGCCCAGGCCACCGATCTTGAGGCTGGCAAATATTACGTTAACATCCACACCGCGGCCCACGCGGACGGCGAGATCCGCGGCCAGATCGAGAAGGCCAAATAGGCAGATCACGACGACAAAACAGGGCAATCATCCTGTTTTGTCAGGCCTTGTCGCGAATCTGGGTCATAGTGCGGGTCGGCGTGATGGCTTCAGGGTCGAGCCTGATCTCTACGATTGACGGCTTGCCGCTGGCCCGCGCTCGCTCGAAGGCCGCCGCGAAGTCGGCGGTCTTTTCCACCGTCTCGCCATGGCCGCCATAGGCACGGGCCAAAGCAGCAAAGTCGGGATTCTTCAAGTCCGTGGCGACGACACGGCCGGGATATTCGCGCTCCTGATGCATGCGGATGGTGCCGTAGATGCCATTGTTGACGACGATGACGATGATCGGCAGCCCGTATTGCACGGCGGTGGCGAATTCCTGGCCGTTCATCAGGAAACAGCCGTCGCCGGCGAAGGCGATCACGTCGCGGTCGGGGAAAAGCTGCTTGGCGGCGACCGCCGCCGGCGTGCCGTAGCCCATCGAGCCGGATGTGGGTGCTGCCTGCGTGCCGAAACGCCGGAAGCGATGGTAGCGATGCACCCAGGTGGCGTAGTTGCCGGCGCCGTTGGTGAGGATGGCGTCGTCCGGCAGCATCGTTTCGAGATAATTCATGATCGGCCCCATCTGGACGGCGCCGGGGCCGCTCTCCGGAGGCGTCGACCAGTCAAGATAGGCGGCGTGCAGCTTCGCTGCCTCAGCCGCCCACACCGGCGTTGCGGCCGGCTTGCGTCTGGCAAAGGCTTCGACGAAAGCGGCAGGCGAGGCATTGATCGCCAGCGCCGGCCGGTAGACGCGGCCGAGTTCGCCGGCGTCGGCATGGATATGGACCAGCGTCTGGTCGGGATAGGGGCTCTTCAGCAGCGTGTAGTCGGATGACGGCATCTCGCCCATGCGGCCGCCGATCAGCAGCACAAGGTCGGCCTGCTTGATGGCGGTTGCTACCTTGAGATTGATGCCGATGCCGACATCGCCGGCATAGTTCGGGTGGAGATGGTCGAACAGCATCTGGCGGCGGAAGGAGCAGCCGACCGGCAATGACCAGGCTTCGGCTATCGTCCGCATCCGTGCAACGGCCTGCGCGTCCCAGCGCGTACCGCCGAGGATGACGAAGGGCCGCTTTGCCTTGTTGAGCAACACTTCCAGTGTGTCGAGCTCGACTTCGCCAGGCCGCGTCTCGACAGGGGTATAATGCCGGGCGTCCGGTGCCTCGGCGAGGCTGGTCAGCATGTCCTCGGGCAGCGAGATGACGACCGGGCCCGGGCGACCGGACGTCGCCACCGCAAAGGCGCGTGTGACGAATTCGGGTATGCGTGCGGCGTCGTCGATCTCGACCACCCATTTGGCAATATCGCCGAAGAACCTGACGTAGTCGACCTCCTGGAAGGCCTCGCGCCCTTTGGCGTGGCTGGCGACCTGGCCGATGAACAGGATGAGAGGGATTGAATCCTGCATCGCGATGTGGATGCCGGCCGAGGCATTGGTGGCGCCTGGGCCGCGGGTGACGAAGCAGATGCCGGGCCTGCCGGTCAGGCGGCCATGGCAGTCGGCCATCATTGCGGCACCGCCCTCCTGGCGGCAGACGATTGTGCGGATCGGTGAATCATGCAGCGCGTCGAGCACCGCCAGATAGGATTCGCCAGGTACGCAATAGATACGGTCCGTTCCGTTGGCTTCGAGCGCATCGACGATGAGTTGTCCGCCGGTCTTCATTTTCCTGACCTCTCCAGTTCGGCAAGGATTTCTTGGGTGTGTTCGCCGAGACGCGGTGACGGACGTTCATAGACCAGCGGCGTGCCGGACATGACCATCGGCGCCCGCACCGAGGGCAAGAGATTGCCATGGCCGTCATCGAGGTCGAGCCGCATGCCGCGCGCTACGGTCTGCGGGTCGGCAAACATCTGGCCGATGTTGTTGATTGGGCTGGCCGGCACTCCGGCAGTCTCAAGTCTGGCCAGCAACGGGTCGCGATCGAAGGCTTTCAGCGCCTCGATCATATGCTCGCGCAGCTTTGCCCGGTTGGCGACGCGGGCGGGATTGGTGGCGAAGTCAGGGTTCGACGCCAGCTCGTCGAGGCCGACGGCAGCGCAGAACTTTGCGAACTGGCCGTCATTGCCGACCGCCAGGATGATGTGGCCATTTTTCACCGGCACCACTTCGTAGGGCGCGATGTTCATATGCGCATTGCCCATCTGCACCGGCGACTGTCCGGAGACGAGATAGTTGAGGTTCTGGTTGCCGAGCGTCGAGATCTGGGTGTCGTAGAGCGCCATGTCGATATGCTGGCCTTCGCCGGTCTTCTCGGCATGGCGAAGCGCCGCCTGGATGGCGATGACCGAATAAAGCCCGGTGAAAACATCCGATATAGCGACGCCCGCCTTTTGCGGTTCGCGGCCGGCTTCGCCGGTGATCGACATCATGCCGGCCATGCCCTGGATGATGAAATCATAGCCGGCACGCGGCGCATACGGTCCCGACTGGCCAAAACCGGTGATCGAGCAATAGATCAGCCGCGAGTTGATTTTCCTCAGGCTGTCATAGTCGAGGCCGTATTTCTTCAGTCCGCCGACTTTGAAGTTTTCGATCAGCACATCCGACGTCGTGACCAGCCGGCGCACCGTCTCGGCACCCTCGGGCGTCGAGAAGTCGATGGCGATGGAGCGCTTGCCGCGGTTGCAGGAATGGTAATAAGCGGCCGAAAGGTTCTCGCCGTCATGGCCGATGACGAACGGCGGTCCCCATTTGCGGGTGTCGTCGCCGCCGTCCGGGCTCTCGACCTTGATCACGTCGGCGCCGAGGTCGGCAAGCAGCTGTCCGGCCCATGGCCCGGCGAGGATGCGTGCGAGTTCGATGACGCGGATGCCTTTGAGCGGAGGCTCAGTCATGGATCACCGTGGTTGATCGAAAGCGCAGCCTCTATCAATCCCGCGCGCCGCTGTCACGGCCCTTGCAATGGGCCAGTATCACTGTGCCCCCAGCACGCGGTCGGCCCAGGCGGCAAAATCCTCCATGATGATGTCTCGGTTGACCTCGTTCAGGCTTTCGTGGCGGGTTTTGGCGTAAACCTTTGAAACGAGATTCGAAAAACCCATCATGTGCATCCGGCCGGCAAGATGGCTGACCGCCTTGCCGCCGTCCGAGGCCGGATCTTGCTCGCCTCCGACCAGATTGACGAACAGGTCGCGCCGCACGCCGGAAAAATTGCGGTCGCTGCCGCAATGCAGCGTCATCATGACGATGTCCTGCCACATCGATACCGATGCGTCCCAGCCGCAAAGCGGGTCGGCGATGTATTTCTCGACTTCAACGGCATCGCGCGACAGCCAGTCGAACGGCGTCCGGTGATTGGGCACCGCCTTGCCCCAGGCCCGGAACGTCAGCCGGGGCAGCAGGCGCGACGGCACGTCTGAGCCAAGCCGGAACTTTTCCCAACCAAGCATGGCCAGCGCGATTTGGCCGAGCAGTCCGGCCGAGAAATTGCCGTTCCAGATCGCGGCGGCATGGATGCGCGCCGAGTGGCGGAGGACAAAATTCAGCGCGACCGACGCGCCCAAGGAGTGGCCGAAGACGATGACCGGCAGACCCGGCTGTTCCCTGGCGATGAGATCATGGACGGCGGCGACATCGGCGATGACCTTGGCACCGCCATCCGCATCGGCAAACCTGCCAGGTGGCGCGTCGGGCGCCTTGGTGGCGCCATGGCCACGGTGGTCGTGCGCGTAGACCTGGTAGCCGCGCTCGCCAAGGAAATCGGCGAAACGGGCATAGCGCGCCGCGTGCTCGGCCAACCCGTGATTGACCTGGACAATGGCGCGCGGTTGGCCGATGGCGTGTTTCACATAAAGGTTGAGCTCGGCGCCGGTCGGCGATGCCAGCATCCTCTGCTTGTCAAATGGCATGTCTCGCTCCCGTCGGCGACTGTTGGGCGACGCAGCGATCGACGTCAAGGGACGCAGGGTACCCACTCGACGGCGTTGACAGCATGCTGTCAATGTGATTACATGACAGCATACTGTCAAATGGTCAGCGGCAGATTGGGGGTATGACTATGAAAACCACCGGGCCATTTCGCGGCATGCAATCTTGCTGGCGGGCTTCGCCTTCACGACGGCCACCCTGTTGTCAGGGATTGCTGCGTTCAGTCAGGAAACCAGGGAGATGACCATGATGACGTCCACTGTTCCAGGCCCGCAAGGCCAGCTTGCCACTTATAGGATCAACGCCGGCAATGGCCTGCCGATCATGTTCCTGCATGGGGATTGCAGCCGCGCTTCCCACTGGGACCGGGTGATGCAGCTCTCCGTCGAAGGCCGCGAGGCGGTAGCCTTCGATTTTCGCGGTCATGGTGCCTCCGCGCCGGCGCAGGACGGTGACTATGGTTATGACGGTCGTGCAATAGATGTCGGTGCCGTGGCCGACGCGTTTGGCATGAAGCGGTTTCTCATTGTCGCGCACAGCGGCGGCGGTGGCGTGGCGCTCGCTTATGCCGCCAGCCATGCCGACCGGGTCGCCGGTGTCTTGCTCGTCGACCCGGCGACCGATCCTCGTGCGCTGCCGCAGGCGATTCGTGACGGCTTTGTCCGCGATCTGGCCGGTCCGCAAGGCCGTGATGTCCTGAACGCCTATTACACGTCGATTGCCGGCCCTAACGCGGTTGTTCGCCAGCGTGTTCTGGCCGATGCGGCAGTGGTCGATCCGGCGGCGAGGGCAGGTGTCGGCAAGGCACTGGCCGAATGGAACCCGGAGCCGGCACTCGATGCGTATCGCGGGCCTATGTTCGTATTGGCTACCGAGGCCAGTGACACTCCAGCTGCGCTCTACGGGCTGCGCACGGACATTCCGCGCCAGATCGTGGCGGGCAGCGGCCATTGGGTGATGCTTGACAAGCCCGAGGTCGTAGCCGAAGCCGTTAATAATTTCGTCGCGACCATCGAGGCCGGCCAGAAATGACGACTAGGACCGAAGCGGCAAATGTGCTCACCGAACTGGTGCTTGCCGTGTTCAGGATGAACGGCAGTTTTCTGGATGCGGCCGACCGGCTGGCCGCTCCAACCGGGCTGACGGCAGCGCGCTGGCAGGTTTTGGGTGCAGTTTTGAAGGAGCCGAAATCTGTGGCCGACATCGCCCGCGACATGGGTCTCGCCCGTCAGAGTGTACAGCGGCTTGCCGACATACTGGCTGCGGAGGGGCTTGCCGCCTACGCCGACAACCCGGCGCATCGTCGCGCCAAGCTGTTGTCGATAACCGATGCCGGCCGGGCAGCGGTCAAGAATATCGGCACACGCCAGCATGTTTGGGCGAACCGCGTTTCGGAGGGTATGGACGCCGACGTGCTGAAAGCCTCGCTTGATCTGCTGCGCACCCTGACGGAACGGGTGGAGGCGGGCGGATCCTGATCGACCACGCGCGAGCCGTCTCAATGCGCTGGCGATTGTTTTTACGGCCGGCGAAAGAAATCGTAATTCTGACATGTCGCAAGTTTCTAGCTTGCGGCGTGAATCACGAGGAGTGCCGGAATGCGGATTTGGGCGATATGGGGGGCAGTGTTTGTTGCGTTTGCTGGCGCAAGCGCGGCGCGGGCCGATGTGAAGATGACCGGCTCTTTCGTCGCCGATGCCGCCTGTCCGGCAACGCAGGCGATCAAGAGCGGCAAGAATCCCGGCAATGTCTCGACCGCGGCTGGTCAGAGTTATGATCTGCTGGCCGGCAACAAGGACGCGCCCACGCACTACCTCATTCGCGTGCCGGGCGCCGATCCGGAGCGCCGCTGGGTCAAGATCAGCTGCGGTCACGTTTCGGGCGGCAGCGCGTCGACGATGCCGGCTGCACCGGCGCCTGCCGAGCCGAACAAGCCATCGGCGTCCGGAAAGCCGGAATATGTCTTCGCGCTGAGCTGGCAGCCGGCTTTTTGTGAGACCAAATCCGGCAAAACCGAATGCCGTGCGCAGACCGCCGCCGGGTTCGAAGCGACCCACTTCACCTTGCATGGGTTGTGGCCGCAGCCGAACGGAAATTTCTATTGCCAGGTCGCGGCAAGCGACAAGGCGAAGGACGATCCGGCACACTGGCGGGATTTGCCGCCGGTCACCCTTGACCCGAAAACGCGAGCGGAACTCGACCAGGTGATGCCGGGCACCGCGTCCGCCCTCGAAAGGCATGAGTGGATCAAGCACGGCACCTGCTACGGCAAGAGCCAGCAGGAGTATTTCGCCGACGCCTTGAACCTGATGCGCGCGATGAATGCGTCGCCGGTGCGCGATCTCTTCATCAAGAACATCGGCAAGCAACTGACATCCGATCAGATCCGCAGCACCTTCGACAGTGCCTTCGGCAAAGGCGCGGGCGACCGGGTCCGCGTGTCCTGCGTGGTCGATCCTTCGAACGGCAGGCGGCTGATCGGCGAACTGACGCTCGGCCTGACCGGCCCGATCGCTTCGAACGCTTCGCTCGGTGCCCTGCTGCTTGCCTCGGCACCGACAGCCAAGGCCGGCTGCCCGAAGGGCGCGGTCGATGCCGTCGGGTTCCAGTAAACAGGCCGTACGCGACTGTCGCTTTGCACCGGGGATGGTATGATCCCGGGCGCATCATTCATAGGGGGTGGCGATGAGTGGTATGACGAGCGGCGCGCTGGCGCGGCTGGCGTTCTGGGCCAAGGGCATGACGGCGATCCGCGACGGCCATATGGAGTGGCCGGGCTTTTCCTACACCGAAGTGGAGTGGGCTCGCATGACCACGCTCGCCAAACCCGTCGGCGGCGGCACCTACCAATTGTTTACGCTGGTCAACGCGGCGATCTTCATCGCCATCGCCGCGCTCGGGATGTTCTGTGTCTTCCTGCCGCTGGCGGCGCTGCTGTTCCCGGTACCGGCCGAAACCAGTGCGCTCAAGTTTTCGCTGCTCCTGGCGGCATGCGCCTTCCTGATCATCGGCATCGGCCTGCCGATTTCGCTGCGTCTTTCGACCACGCTCGTGGCGCCGAAGGCAATGCGGGCCGCGCTTGTCGCCGTGCCCGGCGACCAGGCGCTTGCGGCAAAAGTGTCATGGCAGATCAATCGGATCACGCTCGTGCTCTGCGGCCTGCTGGTACCGGGCATTCTTCTGTTCATCGCCTACGATATCGAAGCCGGCCCGATTATTACCGCGTTGAAATGGCTGGCGATCGCGCTGATGGCGGTTTCGGTTGCGATCGGCGGATGGCAGCGGCGCAAACAATCCTGATTGAGCCAATCGCAGGCCTGGGCAGCGTTACGCGCCGGCGCTGCGCTCCGGCCTGGTCCATGTGTTGCGGGCGTCTGCTTCGTTGCCGCCCGGTTCCCCGACAACGCGATCGCGTCCCGTGGATTTGGCCTTGTAGAGACGCTGGTCGGCCAGCGCAAAGAGATCGGCAAGGCAACGGGTCGTCTCGCTGACCGTCGAGATGCCGGCGCTGACGGTAATGTCGAACCGGCTGGTGCTCGCGGACGTCTTGACCGCTTGCCTGACGGTTTCACCCAGCAGCCTGGCGAGCGGCTGCGGACGCCAGCCGAGGATGGCGAATTCCTCACCGCCGATCCTGAACAATTGATCTTCGGTCCCGACAAGTTCGCCAAGCAAAATCGCCAGGGCTTTCAGCACCTTGTCTCCCTCGGCGTGGCCGAAGCGGTCGTTGATCGATTTGAAGTGGTCGACATCGATGATCAGCAGGCTGAGCGGCCTGGCGGTCCGCAGGCTGGCGGCGACGGCGGCCTCGCCATCGCTGTCGAAGCGCCCCCTGTGCAGGAGGCCGGTGAGGCCGTCGCGACCAACATGCTCGACCAGCGCCTCATAGCGCTCGCGATAGGTCAGCGTGTCGAAAATGTCGGAAAGCCCGCGCGGCGCCGGCACCTGCCGCGCCTCGAACCACCTGATATAGGCGACCAGCATGGTGCTGTAGACCAGGGCCGCTGCCATCTTGGCGAACCAGCCGCCGAAGAACACCGCGACCGGCGCACCGGTGACGAAATGCAGCGCCGTGAAAAAGCCTGCCTGGTCGAAGGTGAGCACGCAGGCGACGGAGACCAGGATGCGGGTGAAAAGCGCCTTGCGCAGATATTTGCCGAGCTTTTCATAGAGCAGAATGATCAGGATGGCGTCGACGAACAGCAGCGTCGTGCCCCACACCATCAGCCAGCCCATCTCGTCGATGAAGCCGATGTCGGGAAGCTTGCCGTCGGGCAGCGGTGCGATGTCGTGCAGGCGCAGGATCAGCACGAGCCCGATCATCAGGGCATTGCCGAGCAGCAGGCCGTAAATCGGCTGCCGGACAGTTGCCGCGTCCTCCTTGATGTAGAGCAGGAGCAGCATGACCAGCTTGCCGGAAAACAGCACGGCCGAACCCGGCGATACCATGCCGAACGGCAGCGCGACGTAGAAGACGCTGGCGAGATAGGTTTCCAGGAAATGCATGACGCCAAGGGCGCAAACAAAGACGCCGAGGCCGATGCGGCCCCTGAACCGGAAAAGCGTGACCATGATGCCGAAGTAGAGAACCGCTTCGGCAAAAAGCAGGAAACTGTTCAACACGGCCCGATCTCTCTCCCCGAAATCGCGGCTGCCAGCGATTTCCCATCCAACCATTGTTTGACGCGGAATGGTTAACCGGAGCTTTCGCCTGGGCGCCGGCACGAAATGAAGCGGCTAAGCATTTGTGGGTGCGACCAAATCCGCTTGGGGCCAAAACTGTTTGCCGTTCGCGGCCGCATCGCTTACATAGCCCCCAACTTCCATTCAATCCGACATCAGTCGACTTTTCAGGGAAAGCGCGCGTGGCACGCCAGTTCATCTATCACATGGCCGGCCTCAACAAGGCCTACGGCACCAAGAAGGTGCTCGAGAACATTCATCTGTCCTTCTACCCGGACGCCAAGATCGGCATCCTCGGCCCCAACGGCGCCGGCAAGTCGACGATCCTCAAGATCATGGCCGGCATCGACAAGGAGTGGAGCGGCGAGGCCTGGCTGGCCGAGGGTGCTACCGTCGGTTACCTGGCGCAGGAGCCGGCGCTCGATCCGAACAAGAACGTGTTCGAAAACGTCATGGAAGGCGTCGCCGCCAAGACCGCCATCATCGAGCGCTACAACGAATTGATGATGAACTATTCCGACGAGACGGCGGACGAGTCGGCCAAGCTGCAGGACGAGATGGACCGGCTCAACCTGTGGGATCTCGAACAGCAGGTCGAGATGGCGATGGAGGCACTCGGCTGCCCGCCCAAGGAGGCCGATGTCACCAAGCTGTCGGGCGGCGAACGCCGTCGCGTCGCGCTCTGTCAGTTGCTGCTGCGCCAGCCCGACCTTCTGCTGCTCGACGAGCCGACCAACCATCTCGACGCCGAGACGACGGCGTGGCTGGAAAAGCATCTGCGGGCCTATCCGGGCGCGGTGATGATCATCACCCACGATCGCTACTTCCTCGACAATGTCACCGGCTGGATTCTCGAGCTCGATCGCGGCCGCGGTATCCCGTACGAAGGCAACTACACCAAATACCTCGAAGCCAAGGCCAAGCGGCTCAAGCAGGAAGGCCGCGAGGACGATGCGCGCCAGCGGGCGATCGGCCGCGAGCGCGAGTGGATCCAGTCCAGCCCGAAAGCCCGGCAGACCAAGTCGAAAGCCCGTATCCAGGCCTTCCAGGATCTGCTGGATGCAGCCGACAAGCGGCGTCCGAGCGATACCCAGATCGTCATTCCGCATGGCGAGCGGCTCGGCAATGTGGTGATCGAGGTCGAGGGCCTGTCGAAGGGCTTTGGCGACACGCTTTTGATCGACGATCTCGAATTCAAGCTGCCGCCGGGCGGCATCGTCGGCGTCATCGGCCCGAACGGCGCCGGCAAGACGACGCTGTTCCGCATGATCACCGGCCAGGAAAAGCCGGATGCCGGCACCATCCGCATCGGCGAGACGGTCAAGCTCGGTTATGTCGACCAGAGCCGCGACGCGCTCGACCCGACCAAGACGGTCTGGGAAGAGATCTCGGGCGGCGCCGAAGTGGTCAAGCTCGGCAAGTTCGAAGCCAACACCCGCGCCTACTGCGCGTCGTTCAACTTTCGTGGCGGCGACCAGCAGCAGAAGGTCGGCAACCTGTCCGGCGGCCAGCGCAACCGCGTGCATCTGGCCAAGATGCTGAAGACCGGCGGCAATGTGCTGCTGCTCGACGAACCGACCAACGATCTCGATACCGAAACGCTGGCGGCACTCGAAGACGCGCTCGAGAGCTTCGCCGGCTGCGCCGTCATCATCTCGCACGACCGCATGTTCCTCGATCGCCTGGCGACGCACATCCTCGCCTTCGAAGGCGACAGCCATGTCGAATGGTTCGAAGGCAATTTCGAGGATTACGAGCAGGACAAGATCCGCCGCCTTGGGCCTGAGGCGGTCAATCCGCACAGGATGACGTATAAGCGGCTGACGCGGTAACAACGGATTGGTTGCAAGCGCCCCAGGCTGCTCGTAGAATTGCCGGAAGGAGATAAACATGCTTAATGTCGAGCTTCCTACCGCGCTGGAAAAACGCCTCGAGATCGTCGCAAGGAAAACTGGCCGGACAAAACATGACGTAGTCGTTGAGGCCATTGTCGAGCAAATTCAGGATCTGGAAGACGGACTAATCGCCCTCGAGCGCCTTAACGATGGTGAAGGTGAATGGCTTTCTCTGGCCGAAGCTAAGGAACGACTGGGATTGGACGCAAGCGACCGCAGTGACGGTTGATCGTGTGGACAATTCGTGTCGAGAAGCGTGCACTGAAGGATATCTCCAGATTGCAAAGGTCCGATCAGCGTCGGATTGTGGACTTCCTGGAAAACAGGCGCGCCTGGCGCGATAATCCACGCGAACTTGGCGAAGCGCTAACAGGACCACTGGCAGGTCTCTGGAATATCGTGTGGGCTCATTCCGAATTCTGACAAGGATCGATGATAGCGCTGTCGCGATTTGGGTGGTTCAAGTAGGCGACCGTCGCGAGGTCTATCGATGAATACAGTCGCGAAGGTGAGACCCGACTGGTCCGCCGCCCTCTACCTGAAATTCGAGGACGAGCGCACCCGGCCGGCGCGCGATCTCGTTGCGCAGGTGCCGGTGCCGGAACCGCGCCGGGTGGTCGACATTGGCTGCGGGCCGGGCAATTCGACCGAATTGCTGGTCGAGCGCTGGCCGCGGGCGCAGATCAGCGGCTTCGATACCTCGCCCGACATGATCGAGAAGGCGAAGGCGCGCCTGCCCGGTGTCAGCTTTGCCTTGGCGGATGCGGCGGCGTGGCAGCCGAACGAACCGGTCGACGTGATCTTTGCCAATGCGGTGTTTCAATGGCTGCCGGAGCATCCGGCCGTCTTCCAGCGGTTGATGGGATTTTTGGCGCCCGGCGGCGCGCTTGCCGTGCAGATGCCGGACAATATGGCCGAACCTTCGCACCGGCTGATGCGGGAGACCGCGGCCGAGATGCCGTTTGCCGAAAAGCTCGAGCGCGCGGCCCGCGCGCCGCTGCCGCCGGTCGCGTTCTATTACGACCTTTTGTCGCCATTCTCGGATCGGCTCGATATCTGGCACACGATCTACAACCATCCGCTGGCCGATGCCGAGGCGATCGTCGAGTGGGTGAAATCGACGGGGCTGAAGCCGTTCCTCGATCCTCTCGACGAAAACGAGCGGCAGCTTTTCCTGAAGCGCTACACGGCCCGGATCAGCGAAGCCTATCCGAAAACGGCAAGCGGCAAGGTGTTGCTGCGCTTTCCCCGTCTCTTCATCGTGGCGCGGCGTTCCGCTTAGAAACTCTTAGCTACACCCAAAAACAGTGCATGGCGGATGCTTGACCGGCTTTCGCCGTCATGCGCATCTCGCTGGGGCACGGCCCTTCATGGGCCATGGGGGGGTGGATGATGACACTGAAAAAGCTCGTTTTCGGCGGCAGCATTTGTGCGGCCGCTGTGCTCGCCTTGTCTCTATCGGCGGAGGCCAAGCGAGCGCGCTGCTTCACCAGCGACGACGGCTATTTCTCGTGCAGCTATCGGGCGCTGGACGATGCCGGCAGCTTTCGCATCTCGGCGCCGGGTTATCCGACCTACGTCCTGGAAATCGACGGACCGGGTTTTGCCTATGGCTATGTCAATCTCGGCCGCCGCAACGTGCCGCTGCCCGGGCAATTCGTGCGCAGCCGCGATGACGGTGCCTGCTGGAACAACCCGCAGACCAATACCAAGCTCTGCGCCTGGTAAAGACCCGTCCCAGGGACTTGATTTAAGCCGGCATAAACTGGCTAGGTGCAAAAGAGGTTGCGCCGAGCTTTTTGCGGCGTCGACATGAAGCCGCAACGCCTGCGCACGGGACGAACTGGAAATGCATCGCGTCATCATCAGCGGCATCGGCGTTGAAATCCCCGAAGCTTCGATCACCAACGAGGAGCTCGTCGCCAGCTTCAACGCCTGGGTGGACATGGAGAACGTCCGCCGCGAGGTGTCGGGCGAGCCGCTAGTACAGAAATCGGACAGTGCCTTCATCGTCCATGCCTCGGGCGTCCAGACCCGCCATGTCATCGAACGGGAAGGCATTCTCGATCCGACCCGCATGGCGCCGCGTTTCGCGGCGCGGCCCGACGATGCGCTGTCGCTGGAGGCCGAGTTCGGCATCGCTTCGGCCCGCAAGGCGCTCGATCATGCCGGGCTGAAGCCTGGCGACATCGACCTGGTGATCTGCTCGGCCTCGCACCATCAGCGGCCCTATCCGGCGATCGCCATCGAAATGCAGCAGGCGCTGGGGACGAAAGGCGCCGGCTTCGATATGGGGCTTGGCTGCTCTTCGGCAGCGGCGGCGTTGCACATCGCCGTCAATCTGGTGCGGGCAGGGGCGCATAAACGCGTGCTGGTGACGACGCCGGAGATCATCACCGGGCATCTCAATTTTCGCGACCGGCAGACGCATTTCATCTTCGGCGACGCTTCCGTGTCGATGATCGTCGAAGGGCTCGCCCAGGGCGAGAAGCGGCCGGGCCGCTTCGAGGTGCTGGATACGCGCGCCTGGACGCAGATGTCGAACAGCATCCGCACCAATCTCGGTTACTATACCCGCGCCACCCAGGACGATCCGTACATGATCGATCTGGAAGGCAATCTGATCAAGCAGATCGGCAACAAGGTGTTCAAGGAAGTCACCGTTGCCGGCCACAAATTCATCGTCGAGTTCCTGGCCGAGCACGGGCTGACGCCGCAAGCGATCCGGCGCTTCTGGCTGCATCAGGCCAATGCGCGGATGAACGCCATGATCCTGAAACTGTCGTTCGGCCATGACGTCGACCACGACCGCGCGCCGATGGTGCTGGAGCGCCTCGGCAACACCGCCGCCGCCGGCGCCATCATCGCCCTGTCGGAGAACCATGCCGACATGAAGGCCGGCGACTACGGCCTGCTCTGCGCCTTCGGCGCCGGCTACTCGATCGGCGGCGCGCTGTTGCGCATGCTTTAGATTTTTGTTTTACGCATGTCGTTGTCCCAAAACCGCTGCACACCCTCGGTTCAAGCCCGAGGGCATGCTTTTGGGCGACATGCATTAGCCCGGCGCGAACGGCACCAGCATCGGAACGCGCCTGGCATAGTCGTCGTAAGCGCTACCCAGTTCGCCGCGCAGAAAACGCTCCTCCAGCCTTGCCTTCATGACGATGCCGACGGTGATGAGGATGGCGCCGGCAACGCCCCAGACAGTGCCTTTCGCCGCCATGGTGGCGAGGATCGCCAGAAGCAGGCCGGTATAGATCGGGTGGCGCACCAGCCGGTAAGGGCCGGTGTCGACGACGCGATGCGCGGCCTTGGCGGTGACCGTGGCCGACCACAGGCGGCCAAGATGCAGCCGCGCCCACCAGGCAAATGCCAGACCGGCGGCAATCAGCGCGACGCAGATCCACGCTTCGGCAAGGTTCGGCGTCCAAAGCCTCAGCGGGCCGGCATAACCGTGCGCCGGGATGAAGAGCAGGATCGTGCCGAGCACCATGACGGCGCGGGATGGAAGCTCCACCCCGAAGCCGGCGCGTTTTTCGGCCCGGTCGGCCCAGAAGGCGGCCGCGGCCCATGAAACCACCCAGAGCAGCCAGAGCTGTGCGATTGCCGATGCGGGATGCATGATGAACCTCCGCGGGCTTGACCTGATCGATATTATCAACCGATGCAGCGCGGCAGCAATGCGGCACGCTTTTGCATGAGGCTGGTTCAACCATGACGCTGGTGGTGCCGACCCGTATCAGCCGTCTTGATTGGAGCATCAACGCTTTCGACTGGACCCTATGAATCGACTTCGGCTAACTGCATCCGGCAGCTAGGAATGAAACCAATGCCGGATATGTTTCCCGAAGCCGAAACTCCGGTCGAGATCGTCCCGTCGCGAAAACTCGCCGCCAGGGTGGCGGCGCTCTATCTCGCATCATTCGATCGTTTTGACACACGAGCGGTGGATACGCTGCAACTCGGTTTCGACGGCATCGACGGCGATTTCCATGCCGGCACGACGCGGCGCTCCGGCGGGCGGGAACCCTGGTATCGGCGCGGCACTGAGATGCGCAACGAACGGCAATTGTCGATCGTGGCTGCGGACGAACTGGCAATCGTCGCCGAACGGATGGGCATCGCCGAGATCAAGCCGGAATGGATCGGCGCCAATCTCCTGATCGATGGCCTGCCGCGCCTCTCCATGCTGCCGTCCGGCACGCTGCTGTTCTTCAAAGGCGGCGCGACCGTCAAGGTCGACGCGCAGAACGGGCCTTGCCGGATCGCGGGCAGGTCGGTCGCCGAGAATGCCGGTATGGCCGACCATGAGGCCGGCGCGCTGCTGTTCCCGAAGGCGGCGAAGCGGTTGCGCGGGCTCGTCGCCTGGGTCGAGAAGCCCGGCACGATCGCGGCCGGCGAGGAGATTTCGGTGCGCGTGCCCGAGCAGTGGATTTACCGGCCCTAGTCCAGAACGCGACCTCTAGTCACGGCGTATTTTGTTCTTGCTTTGTGCCGGCAGCTATGCTACTAATTCCTGTATGGTGCCAATTGGGCTCCAACGACCCGCCCGCGAGGCGGGTTTTTTATTTCAGGCTTTGAAAGTTCCGATGTTGCCGACCTGAGGTCGGCGGGACAGCGCCCCCCTCTGTCCTGCCGGACATCTCCCCCACGAGGGGGGAGATTGGCCGTCACCTTTCGATTTCGCCAATCACAACGGTGAAGCGCCGTAGAACTCGACGCGTGTGCCTGCCATTCTCTACGCCTCATCCTCATCGTCGAGCAGACGGGTGGCGCGCCAGCGGGTGAGCACATTGTTGGTCTGTTCGATGACGAAGAAGCGCGCGGAATCGCGGTCATAGCCTTCGGCCAGCAGCTTTTCGTAGTCGGTGTGGGCGTGGCGAATATGCGCTATCGTCGCCAGCCACACGGCAATGCTCGGCGGCAAGGTCTTCATGTGCACGGCGCCGGCATCGGCACGGATCTTTTCCATGTCGGCATAGGGCGCCAGCGGCAGCAGCGCTGTCAGTGCCTTGGCGATGGCGCGGCGGCGGCCGGTCGGCGCGCTCATCACTCCACCGGCCCTGGCTCGTCCCGCCCGGCGATGGTCGCATCGGCAAAGGCATCGGTCGAGGCGAAATAGGGCTTGATGTCGATGACCGGCGTGCCGTCGAGCACGTCGATGGCGTCGAGATCGATGCGGCCGGTGTCGATGTCGAGGGCAACCAGCTTGGCGACATGCAGTCCGACAGGATTCGGCCGGGCAGGGGAGCGCAGTGAAAAGACGCCTTTCGGCCCTGTGGCATGGCGGGGTTTCTGGACAATCAGTTGCCGCGGCGCATGGTGCAGCCAGGACAGGACGATCACGTGGCTGGCGCGTTCCAGCCCAAGCAGGCCATCCCGATAAAGCGGGTCGATGACCAAGTGCGCCGGCTGTTCCGTCTCCCGCGCGGCCTTCATGTTTTTGGGGCAAGTCTCCCGCGTGATCCAAGGCGAAGCGATGCGGCCGATGAAGACGACATGGCCATCCGGCGGCATCGTTGCCGGGTCGGTTTCCAGGAGCTTTTCGCCGCTGCGCGTTTCGAACATGGTTCTCGCCCCGATCATGCGTCCGTTTTTGCGCGATCCGCCACGCATGCGTCATTTTCTTGTCCGGAAGCGACATAGCGCTTGCAAGCCTATCCAAACCGACATAAACATATGTTTATATCTTTTCAAAGAGAATGCTCGCATGCATGTCGCTCTCGACACGATGGTAGATACATTGAAGGCGGCGGCGGAATCCAGCCGGCTGCGCATATTGGCGCTGCTGTCGCGCGGCGATCTGACCGTGTCCGATCTCACCGAAATCCTCGGCCAGTCGCAGCCGCGCGTCTCGCGCCATTTGAAATTGCTGCTGGAGGCCGGGCTGATCGGCCGCTACCAGGAGGGCTCGTGGGCGTTCTTCCGGCTATCGGATTCCGATGCGTCGCGCGATTTCGTGCTTAGGCTGGTCTCCGGCATCCGCGGCGCCGATCCGCAGGTCGAGCGTGATCTCGAACGGCTGGCCGCAGTCAAGCGCAAGCGGCAGGACCGGGCCGCCGAATATTTCTCGGTAAACGCCGCAAGCTGGGACCATATCCGCTCGCTGCATGTGCCGGATCGCGCCGTCGAAGCAGCCCTCATCAAGCTCGTCGGCAAGCGGCCGTTCCAGTCGATGCTCGATCTCGGCACCGGCACCGGACGGCTGCTCGAGATCTTTTCGCCGCTCTATCGGCGCGGTGTCGGCATCGACATGTCGCGCGAGATGCTGACGGTGGCGCGCGCCAATCTCGACAAGGCCGGCGTTTCGAATGCGCAGGTGCGCCAGGGCGACATTTTCGCGCCGCCGGTCGAACGCGACGCCTTCGATCTCGTTACCATCCATCAGGTGCTGCA
The DNA here is from genome assembly GCF_040319695.1 of Mesorhizobium sp. M0898. Classification (NCBI taxonomy): domain Bacteria; kingdom Pseudomonadati; phylum Pseudomonadota; class Alphaproteobacteria; order Hyphomicrobiales; family Phyllobacteriaceae; genus Mesorhizobium; species Mesorhizobium sp. M0898. The sequence goes on from NZ_JAMYOE010000017.1 coordinate 68,662, forward strand.
CTATCTCGACGATCCCGCCCGCGCCATCCGCGAGGCAGCGCGTCTGCTACGCCCGGCCGGCCGGCTGGTGATCGTCGATTTCGCGCCGCACACGCTGGAGTTTTTACGCGACGAGCACGCGCATATGCGTCTCGGCTTTTCCGACCGGCAGATTGGCGACTGGTTTTCCGAGGCCGGCCTCGACCTCGAGGACAGCCAGGAATTCGAGCCGCGCGGCGGCAACGAGGCCAAGCTCACCGTCAAACTCTGGCTCGGCCGCGATCGGCGCATGCTGATTGCCGAGCCTTCCAACGACAGACAACCGGCCAATGCGTATCCGATAGGGGAAACCGCCTGATGAACCAGTTCCGCTTCTCCCGCCGCCCCGACATCGGCGACAAGGTCAGGGTTTCGTTCGAGTTCTTTCCGCCGAAAAACGATGAGATGGAAGCAAGGCTGTGGGACACGGTCACCCGGCTTGAGCCGCTTAAGCCGAAATTCGTCTCGGTCACCTATGGCGCCGGTGGTTCGACCCGCGAGCGGACGGCCCGCACCGTCAAGCGCATCCTCAATGAAACGACGCTGACGCCGGCGGCGCACATGACTTGCGTCGATGCGGCGCGTCACGAGGTCGATGCGGTGATCCGGGAGTTCGCCGATATGGGCGTCAAGCGTTTCGTCGCCCTGCGCGGCGATCCGGCCGAGGGCGTCGGCGCGGCCTACCGGCCGCATCCGGAAGGCTATGCCAATGGCGCCGAACTGGTTGATGCGCTGAAGGGCGCCGGCGATTTCGACATATCGGTCTCGGCCTATCCGGAAAAGCATCCGGAAAGCCCGGATTTCGCCACCGACTTCGATATGCTGAAGCGCAAGGCCGACAACGGAGCGACGCGGGCGATCACCCAGTTCTTCTTCGACAACGATCTCTATGAGCGCTATGTCGAGCGGGCACGGCGGGCCGGCATCTACATACCGATCGTGCCGGGCATATTGCCGGTGCACAATTTCACCCAGGTCGCCAACTTCTCGGCGCGGTGCGGCGCCTTGGTGCCGGCATGGCTGGCCGAGCGTTTCGATGGGCTGCAGAACGATCCGCAAACGCATGCGCTGGTGGCATCTGCCGTGGCCGCCGAGCAGGTGCTGGACCTTGTCGAGCGCGGCGTCGGCGATTTCCACTTCTACACGATGAACCGAGCCGATCTGGTCTTCGCCATCTGCCACATGATCGGCATCAGGTCGCACGAAGTCGAGGCGGCGGGATCAGCCGCGGCGTAAGGCGGCAAGCTCCTTTTTGAAATGTCAAAGATCGGGGGAATGCAAAAGGCCGGGCAAAATGCCCGGCCTTTTCAAATGGTTTGGAGTATTCGGTGCTGGTCTTCCCCCGCTCAGCGGCCTTATGGAAGGACGCCCATAATGAGGGCGCCGATGAATGCAAACGCAGCACAAATCATCAATGCGTTGATCGGCCTCGTCAGTCCCATGTCATAGCCTCCTCTTAAAGAGCTATGGCGAGAGTCTAGGGTCATTTGTGCCACAGGCAAGCGGAAACTTTGCTGCAATGCGACGAGATTGTGGAATTTGCGACCTGCCGTTTGCCGTTAGGCATTGAAACTCTTTGTCAAAAGCCGGCTCGGGACCTGTGAATAATTTGTGGCAAAGCCGTGGCAGCAGCGAGAATGGCAGCGCTACCGCGGCGGAAAATCGGAATCGATTTTCGGACCGACTGAAGATTCGACGCATCCTTTGCGCATCCAACCGGATGCTGCACGCTATACGCACGCTATACGAATGCGGTGGGCAACCGGCAGCGTTGTGAGATAGCCAGGACTTGAATTTTCTGCCAATTGGCAGTATATTTTCTGCCAAGTGATGGAGGCCGGAATGAGTGTCGGTTATGCGGTTCGCGATCCTGCAAATCAGGCTTTGCCGGCAAATCTGGCGGATGCCTCGGCACGGGCGCGGCTCACGCCAGCGGCTGTTGCCGGCATCGTCAGGCTCGCAGACATCTGGCATCTGACCAGCACCGAGATCTGTACCTTGATCGGCGACGTGTCGGAGAGAACCTGGTTCCGCATGAAGAAAGGCGAGTGGGAGGGCGTTCTCTCCCAGGATTCGCTGACACGCATCAGCGCCCTGATCGGCATCTTCAAGGGACTGCGGCTTCTGTTCTCCGAAGCGCTTGCCGATGAATGGGTGCGGTTGCCGAACAAAGGGCCGCTTTATGGTGGCCGGCGCCCCCTGGACGTGATGATCGAGGGCGGCATTCCGAAGCTGCTGCAGGTTCGCCAACACATCGACGCTTTGCGCGGTGGACTTTGAATGCAGATCCCGCCGCGCGCTGACATTTCCCAGCGCGACACGATCCGGCTCATTTCGACAGGCAGGCTCAAGGAACCGGTCCTGATGCCGTTGGCCAGGAATCATGGAGATTTGGAGGACCTTGCGGAGCTCGAAGGGGCCACCAGCGGCCGTCTTCAGGCGCAGCAAGGGGGATTGCCCGACCTCGATCCGCGCGAACTGGTTTTCGGGAGGCCGGGCTACACCTTCATCAATGCGGCTTTCGCTTACACCCGTCCGGGCGGCAATCGTTTCAACGATGATGCCAGGGGCGTCTGGTACTGTGGGTTCGATGCGGAAACCGCGCTCGGCGAGGTCTCTTTTCATCTGACGCGCGAGCTTGCCGCAATCGAACGGTTTGAAAACGTCACCGACTACGCGGAGCTCGTTGCCGACTTCATAGGCTCGTTTCACGATCTGCGCGGTGCTGAGTTCAGCAAGGACCCGGTGCTCGATCCGGATACCGCCTTAGCCTATCCTGCCGGTCAGGCGCTGGCGAAGCAACTCCGCAAGCAAGACGCCGCGACCGGTCTTGTGTATCCTTCCGTGAGACATGTCGGCGGGACCTGCCTTGCCGCCTTCCTTCCCGATCTCGTTCAGAATCTCAGGCAAGGCGGTATCTGGCGTCTGGAATGGCAGGGTTCATCTGTTCCCGCGATCACGCCCATATAGCGCACGATCGGGAGCGACAACTTCGCTGCGCCATCTCTAACGCCGCCCGAACAGGCGACCGTCGATGGTGACGAGGCCGAGGGCGATCAGCGCCATGCCGCCGAGTTCGAACAGTTCGAGCCGCTCGCCCAGGAACAGGAAACCGAGCAGGATGGCACTGGCCGGCACGATCAGCGTGACCAGCGAGGCGTTGGTGGCGCCGGCCGAGGCGACGAGATTGAAATAGAGGATGTAGGCGAAGGCCGTCGACAGCAGCGCCAGTGCCAGCACCGCCGCCCAGACCGGCGGCGAGGCCGAAAACAGATTGGCGGCATCATAGGTGAACAGAACGACCGGGATCATAATGATGGTCGAGCAGGTCAATTGGCCGGTGGCAATGACCGGTGACGGCACACCCTTGAAGCGGCGGGCGATCATCAGCGCAACCGCATAGGATAGCGATGCTCCGATGAGCGCGAATTTCGCCCAGACCGGACCGCCGAGCCCGGCGACGAGGCCGGGGCCGATCATCACCGCCGTTCCCGCGATACCGAGGGCGATGCCGGCAAGCTTGTTCCACGACAGCTTTTCGTCGCTGGTCAGGGCGTTGGCGAGGATCAGCGTCCAGAACGGCGTCGTCGAATTGAGCACCGAGGCGACACCGGCGCCAAGCTCGGTCTGGCCGGCAAAGATCAGCGAGAAAGGGATGACGTTGTTGGCGAGCGCCAGCAGGAAGAACAGGCCGGCATGCGGCAAGGCGAGACGAAACGACGGGCCACGGACCGCAAGATAGAGCTGCAACGCGATCGCCGCTATGGTGACGCGAAACAGCACCAGCACCAGCGGCGGAAGTTCCGACACTGCGATGCGGGCAAAGAAGAACGAGCCGCCCCAGATGGCGCCGAGCAGCAGAAGCTGCGCCCAGTCCTTGAGCACCATCGGACCGCGCATCGTGGTGGTGGCAGCTATCGCCATTGGTCGTCCTCCCAGACGAGATGCCTTGCTCTCTTCAGGCATCTGTTCACGCTCTACCCGATCCGGCCGCAAGGGCCACCCGAAACCTGAGCGATGGCCTAGCTCGCTCATAACCGGCGTGCAGCACCGGCGTAGCGCCGCGAAGCCAGGGCGGCGAGACATAGAATTGTTTTCATTAGCCGCTAGCTTGGATTAATTGTGCGCAGCCTCAGTCAAGGGATTCGTCCATGCAGCGATTCGAAAATGCCCGCGAGGCAGCGCTGGCGCTTCGCCCGGACGATCCGATCTATTGCTTCCGCCCGCAGGTGCTGAAGGCGGACGCCAAACAGTTCATGGGCATGTTTCCCGGCAAGACCGCCTATGCGGTCAAGACCAATGGCGAGCAGATCGTGCTCAACGCCCTGGTCGAGGCCGGCGTCGGTGCCTTCGATGTGGCCTCGCCCGGCGAATTCGCCGCCGTGCGCGCCGTCTCGCCGGACGCCGAGATGCTCTACATGCACCCGGTCAAGGCGCAGTCGGACATCAGGCTGGCGCTGGAAAAATACGCCATCCGCGTCATTTCGCTCGACCATGAGGACGAGATCACCAAGCTGACCAGGGTGGTGCGAGCGCTCGACATCGATCCGGGCGCCATCACCGTGTTCGTGCGCATCCAGACGAAAGGCTCGGCGGCCTACGAACTGTCGAAGAAGTTTGGCGCCGGACCGGCCAATGCGGTCGAACTGGCCGAACGGCTGAACCGGACGGGCTACAAGGTCGGGCTGTGCTTTCACGTCGGCAGCCAGATCGAGGATCCCGACACCTATGAGCGGGCGCTGGCCTCCGCCGACTGGGTGCGCAACCGCGTCGGCTTCGACGTTGCCGGGCTCGATGTCGGCGGCGGGTTTCCCGCCGAATACGGTCATGATCCGAACAGCCGCAAGCCGGAAATGCCGTCGCTCGGCCAGATCATGTCGCGGCTGTCGGGCGACCTCCAGGAGTACCAGTTCGACCAGATGCCGCTGGTGGCCGAGCCCGGCCGGGTGATCGTGGCGCGCTGCCTGTCGCTGATCGTGCGCGTGCTGCTGCGCAAGGGCAAAAGGCTCTACATCAATGACGGCATCTGGGCATCGCTGTCGGATTCATGGACCGGCAAGATCACGCTGCCGGCGCGCTTCATCCCCGATCCGGCGATCCGCTCGCGCAATGGCGAGGACAAGACCATCGTGCCGTTCAAGGTCTGTGGCGCGACCTGCGATTCCGTCGACATATTGTCGCGGCCGTTCTGGCTGCCCGAAACAGTCGATACCGGCGACTGGATCGAGATCGGCCATATCGGGGCCTATTCGCTGTCGCTCAGAACACGGTTCAACGGCTTCTATCCCGACACCTTCGTCGAAGTGGCGACGCCGTTCGACGAAGGCGATGCACCGCAGGGGTTCGCCAGCCTGGAGACGATGGCGGATTAGTTAATGGTGGAATGGTGAATAGTGAATAGTGAATAGTGAATAGTGAATAGTGAATGGTGGTAGCTCTGGTGCTCAATGCGGCTCCGGTGCTATTCTTTTCACCATTCACCATTCACCTCCTTCACAGCCTGGCCAGCAGCTCCGGAGTCGGCCAGCCGTCGACCGGCAGGCCCAGACGCATCTGCTCCTTACGGATGGCTTCGCGGGTGTTGGTGCCCAGGATGCCGTCGACGGTGCCCACGTCATAGCCTTTCGCTTCGAGCTTGGTCTGTAGCGCCTTCATCTGGTCGGCGTCGAGGCCGGGTTCGGGGTTGCGCGGATCGAATCGCGGCGCGCCCCCCAGTCGGGCGGCAAGATTTGCCGCGGTCAGGGCATAGGTGAAGGACTGGTTCCACTCGAGATAGACGTCGAAATTGTCGTAGGTCAGGAAGGCTGGCCCCTTGCGACCCATGGGCAGCGCCAGGCCGGCCTTCAGGCCGTTGTCGAGAAGCGGCGTACCGTCGGGCCTGGTAACGCCCCACTGGCTCCATTGCGTCAACGGCAGCTTGTTGGTGCGTCCCGTCTGCTCCCACGGCAAATCGTCAGGCACACGGACTTCCTCGATCCAGGGCTGGTCGCGCTTCCAGCCGCGCGACTGGATCTTGCTGGCCGTGCTCATGATCACGTCCGGCGCGCTGCCGCGCAGGTCGACCAGGCCGTCGCCGTCGCCGTCGACGCCGTGGCCGAGATAGTCGGAAGGCAACATCTGCGTCTGGCCGATCTCGCCGGCCCAGGCACCGGTCACGTCGGCCGGCACCACGCCGCGATCGATCAACATCAGCAGCGGCACGATCTGCGGCCGGAACAGCTGCGGACGGCGGCAGTCATGCGAGAGGCTCACCAGCGCGTTCAGCGTATGAAAATCGCCCTGCACGGCGCCAAAATCGGTCTCCAGGGCCCAGAAGGCGGCGATGACCGGCGCCTGCACGCCGTATTCGCGATCGGCGCGGACAAAGACCTCGGCATATTTTTGCAGATTGGCCGCACCTTGCTTCAGCCGATGCGACGAGATCATGCGGTTCGAGAATTCGATGAAGGTCTGGGTGAAGACGCCCTGGGCGCGGTCGCGTGCCAACGCCTTCTCATCGAGGGTGGCGTTTTCCAGCGCATCAAGGCCGGCAGCGCCGACGCCGGCCGCCCTGGCCTCCGCCGCCACGCCGTGCTTCCATGACTCGAAATCCCCGCCGCATTGCTGTGCCGCTGCCGGCACGGCGGTCAGGAGCAGCGCCGCGAGAAGTCCAAAGCGCAATCGCATCGCTATCCTTCCAAGAAGATTACCGGCGGTTGCAGGCATTCGTCGTTGGCTGTGTCGAAAAGCAGGCGGCAGGCCTGGTGTCAACGGGTGTTCTGCCGCAACCACTTCTTCCACGCGGCTTCGGAGCCGTTGAAGACGCTGATGTCGGCGTTTCCGGCCATGCCCGGCACGACACCCGTTCCGGTATACTGCCAGAAGGTGAAGGGATGGCTGCCGTATTTCTGGCGCGGGTGCCCGGCGACGGAGCGCAGCCAGTAGGGGTAATTGCGGAAGCCCGATAAACCGTTATCTTCGAAGAAATCGACAGACGTGTAGATGATTGGCTTCTTGCCGTAGTATTTTTCGACGATTTCGAGGAACGTGCTCATCTCGCTGCGTACCGTGGCGGGATCGGGCCGCAGCTTGCAGGTCGGCGATTTCGGGTTCCATTCCATGTCGAGAACCGGCGGCATCGCCGAGCTGTCTTTGGGCACGTTCTGGATGAACCAGCGCGCCTGGGTAGCGGCCGGCGTGCAAAAGTAGAAAAAATGATAGGCGGCACGGGGGATGCCCGACGCCCTGGTGCGGCTCCAATGCTCGTTGAAAGCTTCATCGAAACGGTCTCCGCCTTCGGTTGCCTTGATAAAGGCGAAGGAGATGCCGCTGGCCCTGGCCGCCGGCCAGTCGATCGATGTCTGGTATTTGGAGACGTCGGTGCCGTGGACGGCATAGCTCCACGGTGCGCCGCTGTCCCATTCATGCGGGTCGGAATCGGCAAAACGCGGCGCGCGTACCGCAACCATCGAGGCGCTGGACGACGATAGCGATGGCGTCAGATCCTCGACCGTCGAGCAGGCACCAAGCAGCATCAGCGTGATGAGAACCGCGAAACGGCGCATCGCTACTTCCCGAGCCGGTTTCAGCCGGCCGCTGATGGGTCTTTCCGCGGGTGGCCCCTCGACCGGGCGCAGCGTGTCTGAAACCGACTTACGCGGCGCACCTGGATCTTCGTTTCATGCATTCCCAAACCGTTACGCAGTTTTGGGACGCATGCATTCAAGCCCCGCCGGACGGTCACCCCACAGGATCGCCCGGTCTGTCCCAAGCGCGTCGCTTCGACGCGCTTGGCTCTTTTGTCTATGCATGTCGTTGTCCCACAACCGCTGCGCACTTCTGGGCGACATGCACCTGTGATCGCCGATCATGGTTGATATTCGGTTGACGGCGCTCGACAAGAGCCGCGATTTTGCCGAACAATGGCGGCAAATCGATGACATAGATCGCGCTCAGGGGAATTCGAAAAAATGCAGATCCTCCTGAAGTTCGTCAAATGGCTGCTCGGCCTGGCTGCGCTGGCCGCCGCGATACTCGCCGGCTGGCTGTATTTCGCGCCGCCGGAACTGATCCGCGTCGGTTCCGGCTATGCCGCCAAGATCGTCTGCTCGAACGTCTTCATCGCCGGGCGAGACGCCGACGACGTGCTCGCCGTCGATGTGCAGGCGCCGGGTCATCCGCTGCTGAAGCTGATGAGAGTGTCGGTGGACAAGGAGAAGGGAACGGTTTCGGCGGGCCTGTTCGGCGCGCTCGGCAAAAGTGTCGCGGTTGCGCGCGACGGGCTCGGCTGCGCCTCGGTTCCCGACGGCGATATTGCCGCCGCCAAGGCTGCCGCCGGAGCTGCACCGACGCCGGCGCCGCTGCCCGATCTGGTCTGGCCGGAGGGCGACAAGGCCGATGCCTCGCAGGATCCCGAGGTCGCGAAAGTCCTCGACGATCCAGCCATGAATGGCGCCGGGATGCGGGCGGTCGTGGTGGTCAAGAACGGCCGCATCGTCGCTGAGCGTTATGGCGACGGCTTTTCCGAAAAGACGCCGCTATTGGGCTGGTCAATGACCAAGACGGTGAATGCGGCGATCGTCGGCACGCTGGTGAAGGAGGGCAAGCTGGCGATGACCAACCAGGGCCTGTTCGGTCCCTGGAAGGGAGATGGCCGCGCCGTGATCAGCCTCGCCGACATGATGGCGATGTCGAGCGGGCTGGAATTCAACGAGGATTATGGCGACGTCGCCGACGTAACGCGCATGCTCTATCTCGAACCGGACATGGCCGGCTTTGCCGGATCCAAGCCGCTGACCGGCGAGATCGGCAAGGTGTTTTCCTATTCGAGCGGCACGGCGGTGATGCTGTCCCGATTGTGGCAGGACGCAATCGGCGACAAGGACAAGGCACTGGCGTGGCCGAGGACCGCGCTGTTCGATCCGCTCGGTATGCACAGCGCTGTGCTTGAGGCCGACGAGCACGGCACCTTCGTCGGCTCGTCCTATCTCTATGCCACGGCACGCGACTGGGCGCGCTTCGGCCAGTTCCTGCTGCAGGGCGGCGTCTGGAACGGCAAGGAGATCCTGCCCGCCGGCTTCGTCGACTGGATGCGGGAACCGGCAACTGCCTCGAAAGTCTACGGCAAGGGGCAATTATGGATAGAAGGACCGGGCGACGAAGAAAACCCCGGCGCCGGCGTTGCCGCAGGTCTGCCGAAGGACACCTATTGGATGGAGGGACATGACGGGCAGACGGTCGCCATCATCCCCTCCGAGCAGCTGGTTGTGGTGCGGCTCGGGCTGACGCCGGCCAGGCTCGGCTATCGGCCGCAGGTGATGGTGGCGGCGCTGGTCAAGGCGCTGCACTGAGGAATGCGGCGGTCGCAGTCTTGTCTATGCGGCTGTCGTCAAAGGCTTGGCGCGATCAACACGCGCCCGCTCGTCGGGTGAATTCATAACCGTCCAAAGATCGTTACGGCGCTGGACGTTCAACCAGAAATCCGGGCTGTTGCCAAACACCCGCGCCAGAATGAGCGCGGTGGCCGCCGTCACGTTGCGGCGGCCGTTGCACAATTCGTTCACATGCTTGCGCTGGACGCTCATAGCTTCGGCCAAAGCCGCCTGTGTCAGGCCGAGTGGTTGCATGAATTCTTCCGTAAGAATTTCGCCAACCGTTGCTGGCTTGCGTGCGGTCATCAACATGTCTCACCTCATTTATATATAACTGTGGTCGTCGAGATAGATGTCCGACGCCTCGCCCCGGCCCCCGTCCCAGCGGAAGACGAGCCGCCATTGTTTGTTGACACGGATCGAATGGAAGCCTTCGAGATTGCCGCGCAACTTCTCGAAATGGTTGCTGGGCGGCACACGCAAATCCTGATCGATCGCCGCGTCGTCAATCATCTGGAGGTTGCGGAACAAACGGCTTTCGAGATCGGACGGAATATTGCGGGAGTGAGTGTCGTCCACGAAGAAAGCCCGCAGCCATCCATCTCTAAATCCGATGATCATCCCATGCTTCCGGCGAGGAGATAATGTACCACTCCTTGGGTCACATGGCAATGTGTGATTTAGCCAATTAACTGATTTCAGCCACGGCCCCCATTTAGGATTGGAGCCCCAAAACCTTCCACGCCAAAATTGATATTAGATGGCGATCTTGATCACGGCGAGCCAGCTGTAGCCGCGATAAAGTGTTCTGAATCGAAGGCTTGCACCAACTCTCGCAGATTCCGATTCCAGGACGTCGCGCAGGGCTTCACGCGGCTGGACATGGAATTTTCTCAACCAGCCGCGCAGCAGCGTGCGGAACCAGCCGGGCAGGGCCTCCTGCTGGCCGAAATCGACGACGTGCAGCGAGCCGCCCGGTGACAGGGCAGCAAGAGCCGCGGATACCGTCTTTTCCCAGCCGGGAATCATCGACAGCGAATACGAGACAAAAATGCGGTCGAAACTTTTGACGCCGAACAGCGCTTTCGCGTCGAAATTCGTGGCATCGCCGCGCGCCAGCGTGACGCGGCCGGAGAGGCCTGCGCGCGCGAGGGCGGTAGTGGCCGTCTCCAGCATCTCGGCCGAAATATCGAGGCCGAAGAAGCGCGCGCCGGGATAGCGGCGGGCGGCGAGGATGATGTTGCGGCCGGTGCCGCAGCCGAGCTCGAGCACGGTGCCGCCGGCCGGCACATCCAGTCCGGCGATAAGCCGGTCGCGGCCGAGCAGATAGTATTTGCGGGTCAGGTCGTAGATATGACGCTGCCAGCGGTAGACGCCGTCCATCAGCTCGGCATGGCTGGCCGGCAAGTCGGTCGTGCTCATGCGGACCGCTTCACATAGAGATGGAAGCCGCCATAGATGGCCGAGCGGTCGCGCGCCGAAAACTCGCGCGAGGCGTCGTTCTCGTAGCGCCACTGATCGAGCAGCGAATTCGAGACGCGGCCGGGCAGCAGGCTGGGTTCCGCTGCGGTGCGGAAGATGACGCGGGCGCCGGTTGAGGCGGTTCGGGTGATCTCGGCCCACAACCCGTTGAGCTGGTGGTCGGTCATCCAGTCCTGTGCATCGAGCAGCACGAAGCGATCCACCGAGCCGGCATCCTTGCCGGCAAGGAACTCGATCAGATTGGCGTGGTGGATGGCAACGCGATCGACATTGTTGCGGATCGTCTTGTAGTTGCGCTTTTCGAGATAGGCGGGCAGGGCGGCCTCGCCCGGATCAGGGTAGCGGCGGGCGAAAGCCTGCCAGGCGAAATAATTGGTCTTCAGCGGAAAATCGCAGGCGAGCTTTTCCAGTCGTGCCTTCAGCACGCTGGCCATGGTGCCGTCACCCGAGGTGATCAGCGAATCGTACTGGGCCGGCGGAATGCCGAGGCCGAACAGCGAGGCTTTTCGTGAGGTCGCCCATTTCAGCAGCGGTTTTTTGAAGACCGGCGCCAGCTCTTCGTCGAAGAAGCGGCGCTGATCGGCGATGCTCTTGGCGTCCATGATGCCGGCCGGGTCGACGCCGAAGAATTTTGCGGTGCGGTGGCCCACGGCGATGAACAGGCCAAGCAGGCCGGTCTGGTAGAAATTGCGGTCGAAGACAGCGATGCGGCGACGGCCGCGCCAGTTGCGGCGCTCCCAATAATGGCGGCTGACCGGGTCGAGATGCGGTGCGATGAAGCGATCGTAGGCCTGTGAATTGTGCCCGGTCTCAGCCGCGCCGAAGAAACGGAACAGGTCGCCCTGCGACGGCAGGTGACGGACGGCTTCGAGCTTCATGCGGTTCAGCGCGATATGGGCAGCGTTGAGGTCGACGGCATCGATCCTTTCCGGCGAGCGGGTGAGATAGGCAAGGATGTTACAGCCGCCGGAGGCAATGGTGACGATGCGGTGGCCCGTCCCGAGCTGCATCGCGTCCATGTCGATTTCGGGGTCTTCCCAGATCTGCGGATAGACGAGGCCGGAGAACAGGAAGGCGAACAGGCGCTCGGAGATGCCGGCTTTCGACAGCGGGCGGTTCTGGTAGACGGCCTTGCCGACTTCCTTGCCGCGGCGAAAAACCAGGTCCCCAGAAATGTCCGTCATGGCAAGGCGATTCCCCGTTTGCGTTGCCGCAAGCGGGTAGCGCAGGGTGATGACAGGCCGGTGACAGCCTGTTGACGCCGGCTCAAGCATTGCTGTGGCGCGCAAAATTAGGTGGTGCCTTGGCACAACCTTACTTGGCAGCGAATTTGGCTGGAAAATCGAGGGCCAGTCGAATCGTAGTTCATGAATCTACGATCAATCCGTAGAGGCAGGCGAGCATCCCCAAATGTCGGTTCCGGTGTCGCAGTTTTCATGAGTTTGTCAGCGGTTGAAACCAAGATAGCCAAATGTATTTGTACAGAAAGTGAGCATCAACCAAAGAGGGCTTGTGCAGAATATGCACCACAGCACGATCACCGTTCGAAACACTTGATCATGAGGGAATGTGAACGGATCGATCTTGGGATGACCTAAGAGTTTTGATAAGGGCGGCACATAATTACCTGTAGCGGCAGCATGCATCGTCTTAGAAAAATGTTTCCATCTTAGAAAAACGAAGCAAGCCCAAAATGCAGGAAAAAGCGTCAGTGCGAATATCATCTTTAGCGGTATGGGTTGCCCGCCGTGAATGATCCATCCAGGGCAACTACTTCGCGCTGGATCGACCAGCGAAAAGATGAAGGCCTCCACAACAACTCCCAAAAAACAGACTATAGCTCCCCACTTAGCAACCCTTCGACAGAAATCTGGATCATAGTTCGGGAGGCGCGTATACTCATCCATATGGGTGCTAAGTCCTCATCGGTCCTGGAAGTCTTTGGTATAGAATGGCGAAGCTGCTCTTCGCCCTTGAGGGTTTGATCCGCCCGCCGACATCGAAATTGCGCCCGCAACCCTTTTTGGCCCACGGTCGGTTTGGTCCCGCCGGATCGCTCTCAGCCCCCTGCTTTCCATAGGCCCCCTGCTTTCCATAGCTTGCGCAATCGTGCCCGCCGTTTTCCCACCTTGCCCTGCCTAGGCGGCCGATATCATCTTATCTTGCGCCTTACACTTGCGCGTTACGACTTGCCAAATCCACCTGGGGTCGGCGTCGTCACGATGACCGCCTCGCCAGCGTCGAGGATGGTCTGATCGCAGGCTTTCAGCGTCTCGATCGCGCCGGTCTTGCGGCGGACCTTGGTCGAACCGGCCTCGCCATCGCCGCCTCCGTCCAGTCCCCGCGGCGGGCGGTTGCGATGCGAGGACAGGATCGCGCATTCCATTTTTTCGAGGAAGCGGATGGTGCGCCGGGTGCCGTCGCCGGCATTCCATTTGCCTTCGCCGCCGGAGCCTTCGCGGATATGAAAATCCTCCAGCAATACCGGGAAACGCAGTTCCAGCACTTCCGGATCGGTCAGGCGCGAATTGGTCATATGGGTGTGGACGCCGGAGGTGCCGGCAAAACCGCGGCCGTCGTTCATCCGGCCGGCCGGCGAGCCCGAGCAGATCGTCTCGTAATACTGATACTGCTTGTTGCCGAAGGTGAGATTGTTCATCGTGCCCTGCGCATTGGCCATCGCGCCCATGGCGCCGAATAGCGCGTTGGTGACGTGTTGCGAGGTCTCGACATTACCGGCGACGACTGCCGCGGGATAGGCGGGTTTCAGCATCGAGCCGTCGGGAATGATGATGTTGATCGGCCGCAGACATCCGGCATTCATCGGGATGTTGTCTTCGACCATGACGCGGAAGGCATAAAGCACAGCGGCTCGGGCGACCGGCTCTGGCGCATTGAAATTGTTCTTCATCACCGGCGACGTTCCGGTGAAGTCGACGGTCGCTTCGCGCTTCCGCCGGTCGACCGATATCTTCACCTTGATCATTTGGCCGGTGTCGGTCGGGTATTCGTATTCGGAACTGTCGGGCAGCCGCTCCAGAACGCGGCGCACGCTTTCGGCGGCATTGTCCTGGACATGGCCCATATAGGCTTCGACCACATCGAGGCCGAAATGGGCGACCATCTTGCGCAGCTCGGCGACGCCCTTTTCGTTCGCGGCGATCTGCGCCTTGAGGTCGGCGATGTTCTGGTGCGGATTGCGCGCCGGGTAGGGGTGGTCGGTGAGCAGCGTCTCCAGGTCCTTCTCGCGGAACCGGCCGCGATCGACGACGCGGAAATTGTCAAACAGCACGCCTTCCTCGTCGACGGTTGTGGCAAGCGGCGTCATCGAGCCGGGCGCGGTGCCGCCGATGTCGGCATGATGGCCACGCGAGGCGACGTAGAAGAGGATCTTCGGCGATTGGCCGATCTCCCCCCTTGTAGGGGAGGTGGCGGCGAAGCCGCCGGAGGGGGTCGTTGCGGCAGTGCTCGACGCACTTGTGGTGCCTTCTGCGAGGACCCCACCCGGCCGCTTCGCGGCCACCCTCCCCTCAAGGGGGAGGGAAAACACCGGCGTCACCACTGTGATATCAGGCAGATGGGTGCCGCCATTGTAAGGTGCGTTCAGCGCAAAGACGTCGCCGGGATGGATGTCGCCGGAGTTCAACCGGATGATGGTTTCCACCGAGCGGTCCATCGAGCCGAGATGCACCGGCATATGCGGCGCGTTGGCGACCAGCGCGCCATTCCGGTCGAAGACGGCACAGGAGAAGTCGAGGCGCTCCTTGATATTGACCGAATAGGCGGTGTTCTGCAGCGTCACGCCCATCTGCTCGGCGATCGACATGAACAGGTTGTTGAAGACCTCCAGCATCACCGGATCGGCTTCGGTGCCGAGTGCGGCGTGTCGGCGCTTCTTCTCGACGCGCCGCATCAACACGTGATCCTTGGCGGTGATCTCGGCCTGCCAGCCCGGCTCGACGACAATGGTCTGGTTTGGCTCGATGATCAAAGCTGGGCCGGCGATCTTGTTACCAGGCTTCAGCGTTTCGCGAGGGAAAATGCCGGCGTCGCGCCAGACGCCGTCGACAAAGATTTTCCGGTTCCCGGAAGGACTTGCGGCCATGTCTTCAACAACTGAATCGCTTTCGTCGCGGCCGGTGCCGCCGGTATCGGTACCTTCGACGCCGATCGACTCAACGATCATCGGCTTGTCGTCGTAGACGAAACCGAACTGTGCCTTGTGCGCCGATTCGAAGTCCGCCTTGGCCTGCGCAATCGAGCCGTGCCCGAAGTTCACAGGCAGCGCGGTATCGGTGCCGTCGTAGCGGATCTGCAGCACCGGTCTCGAGACGACCGCGTCTTCGCTGATGCCTTGCGCGGCGAGTTCGTCGATGACGGCTTTGCGCAGCGTTGCGATGAGTTCATCGATCGCTGGCCCGGAATTGTCCGCCAGCGGCTTCAGCAGCGCCTGCTGGCGTGACGCAAATACAGAGGATAGGCCGATGCCGTATGCCGAGAGCAGGCCTGAGAAGGGATGGATCAGCACCGCCTCCATGCCGAGCGCATCGGCGACCAGGCAAGCGTGCTGGCCGCCGGCGCCGCCGAAGCAGTTCAGGAGGTATTCGGTGACATCGTAGCCGCGCTGCACCGAAATCTTCTTGATGGCGTTGGCCATGTTTTCGACGGCGATGGTGATGAACCCTTCGGCGACGGTTTCCGGGGAGCGGCCGTCGCCGATCTCGGCGGCAAGGGCCGCGAATTTTTCGCGAACCGTCTGGACGTCGAGCGGTTCGTCCTGGCCCGGTCCAAAAATAGCCGGGAAGAACTCGGGCTGCAGCTTGCCCAGCATGACATTGGCGTCAGTGACGGCCAACGGGCCGCCGCGCCTATAGGCGGCCGGGCCGGGATTGGCGCCGGCCGAATCCGGCCCGGCGCGAAAGCGGCCGGCCTCGTAATGCAGGATCGAGCCGCCGCCTGCAGCGACGGTGTGGATGCGCATCATCGGCGCGCGGATGCGCACGCCGGCGACCTCGGTGTCGAAGGCGCGCTCGTAGTCGCCATCGTAATGGGCGACATCGGTGGAGGTGCCGCCCATGTCGAAGCCTATGACCTTGCCGAAACCGGCGAGTTTTGCCGTCTCGACCATGCCGACGACGCCGCCGGCCGGGCCGGACAGCAGCGCATCCTTGCCCTGGAACATGTCGGCGGCGGTGAGGCCGCCCGACGACATCATGAACATGAGGCGAGGGCTTTCCCTCCCCCTTGAGGGGAGGGTGGCGGCGAAGCCGCCGGGTGGGGTCGGCTCGACTGGGTTCGACCTACTCTCCCCCCTTGAGGGGGAGATGGCCGCAAAGCGGCCAGAGGGGGTCCTGTCAGAAGGCACCACAGGGGCGTCGAGCACTGCCGCAACGACCCCCTCTGTCGGCTCCGCCGACATCTCCCCCTCAAGGGGGGAGAGGACGCCCAGTTCCTTTGCCACTCTTTGCACATACCTAGCCAGGATCGGCGACAGGTAGGCGTCGACCACGGTGGTGTCGCCGCGGCCGACCAGCTTGATCAGCGGCGAGACCTCGTGACTGACCGAGACCTGCGAAAATCCGAGTTTTCTGCAGACCTTCGCAACTGCCTTTTCGTGATCGGAATGTTTCCAGGCATGCATGAAGACGATCGCGACCGCATCGATGCCGTCCGCCTTGGCTTGCTCAATAGCCGGGCGTACCGAAGCAATGTCGAGCAGGCGCTCGACACTGCCGTCGGCGCGAACCCTTTCGTCGATCTCGACGACGCGCTCATAGAGCTGTTCGGGAAGGATGATCTGCTTGGCAAAGATATCTGGCCTGGCCTGATAGGCAATCCTCAGCGCATCGCGGAAGCCTTTGGTGATGAGCAGCAGCACACGGTCGCCCTTGCGCTCGAGAAGCGCATTGGTGGCAACCGTGGTGCCCATCTTGACATCGCCGATCAGAGCGGAGGGGATTGGAGCGCCGGGTTGGACGCCGAGCAAATCGCGAATGCCCTGGATGGCAGCGTCGGCATAGGCTTCGGGATTCTCGGACAGCAGCTTGCGCGGGTGCAGCGCGCCTTGCGGGGCACGGCCGATGACATCGGTGAAGGTGCCGCCGCGGTCGATCCAGAAATCCCATTTTGCAGTCACAGCGGCGCTCCCGGGATTTTTCCCTGTTCGATCTGTTAGCTCGCGAGGCCCTGACCGGCAATCGTCAAGTGATTGGAATATGTTACAGGCAGAAATGCAACGTTACGAAACTCATGCGCAGCTTACGCATTGTGTCCTCGACCGCCGCCGGTAACGGAGGCGTGATTAGAGGAGAGATATCATGAAGAAACTCATTCTTGCGTCGGTGTCGGCGCTTGCGTTGCTTGGCCTTGCCGCCTGCAGCAACAGCGGCACCGACAACACCACGACGCAGAGCACCAACCCGCCGGCATCCGACCAGACGATGAAGCCGGCTGCTCCTGACGCCAACAAGCCTGCCGAGCCGGCTCCGGCTCCGGCACCTGCGCCGGCTGCTCCGGCTCAGTAGTCAATGTGACAGCCAAGGAAAGGCTGGCCTCACAGGCCGGCCTTTCTGCTGCTTACGATACCAGCGCCTGGCGGCCGAGTGCGACGACGTGAGCGCTGGCGCCAGCCGCCTCAGGCATTGCGCCAAATCGATTGGGCCAGCCCCTGCGGCACTGTCTTGGCTTGATAGCGATGGGTGGTTGGTCCTATGAAGCCCCCATGTCGATTTGGGACCGCCTTGGCGACTTCGTCACACGCGTTTCATCTTCAGCGTCGTCAGGCGTCGCCGAAGTGGTCGAGGCCGTGCGCACGGTTTTCTCCGGCGATGCCGATCTGCGCCGGCGTGTCGCCTTCTCGGTGGCGATGATCGCCCTGTCGGCCAAGATGGCCAAGGCAGACGGCATCGTCACGCAAGACGAGGTGCGCGCCTTCCAGGAAATATTCGAGGTGCCGAAGGAACAGAGGCGCAATGTGGCGCGGCTCTACGATTTGGCCAAACGCGACATTGCCGGTTTCGAGACCTATGCCGAGCGGATGGCGCAGCTTTGCGGTTCGGGCCATTCGAACTGTCTGATGCTCGAGGATATACTCGACGGGCTGTTCCACATCGCCAAGGCCGACGGGCTGGTGCATGAGCGCGAGGGCGAATTCCTGCATCGCATCGCCGAGATATTCCGCATCGATGAGGCGCATTACCAGAGCATCCTGGCCCGGCATGTCGATCTGGGTGCCGCCGATCCCTATGTTGTGCTCGGCATCGAGCGCGGGAAGCCGTTCGAGGAGGTCCGCAGGCGCTACCGCAAGCTGGTCTCCGACAATCATCCGGACCGGCTGATCGCACGCGGCCTGCCGCAGGAATTCATCAAGATCGCGACGACCAGGCTGGCGGCGATCAACGCGGCCTATGAAATGATCGAGCGAGGCCTGCGGCACGCATGAGCGGCTTTCCGCCCGATGAGCCGAGCGCCGAGGTCAGGGTATCGCCGAATTTCGGACCACGGCGCGGGACGCTCGGACCCGATATGATCGTGCTGCACTACACCGGCATGGCTACCGGCGCCGGTGCCGAGGCATGGTTGTGCGATCCGGCAAGCGAGGTCTCGTCGCACTACCTGGTCCATGAGGACGGCCGCATTGTTCAGATGGTAAGGGAAAGCGACCGCGCCTGGCATGCCGGCAAGAGCTCGTGGTTCGGACAGAGCGACATCAACTCCTGTTCGATCGGCATCGAGATCGTCAATCCGGGGCATACGCTCGGCTATCGCAACTTTGCAAAACCGCAGATCGGTGCGGTGATCGGCCTGTGCGCCGGCATCATCGAGCGCCATTCCATTCCGGCGCAGCGGGTGCTTGCCCATTCCGACGTGGCACCGGGGCGCAAGGTCGATCCAGGGGAGAAATTTCCATGGAAGGCCTTGTTTGCCGTCGGTATCGGCCATGTTGTGCCGGCAGCACCGATCCGGCGCGGCGCCGTGCTGAAGCCAGGCGATACCGGCGCCGAGGTAGAGGCGCTGCAGTCGATGCTGGCGCTCTATGGTTATGGCGTCGAGATCACCGGCGCCTTCGATCGGCAGACCGAAATCGTGGTAGAGGCATTTCAGCGGCATTTCCGGCAGCGCCTGGTCGATGGCATGGCTGATGGATCGACGATCCGCACGCTGGAAAGGCTGCTCGCTTCCGTAAGGATAGCCTCTCTCAAATAATCTTTTGCCAGCTTAAAAATTACAATCTGTTACTCAAAGTGACTTGCGTCGCCTTCTTTGGCGCCAATTCCGTCGTCAAAGGCGATCCGTACAGATTGTCGGACGTCTATCCCCCCAAATGTTCCGATGTTGATTGAGGGTATCTGCGCGAAGTTCTTTGTGCAGATCAAACAGAACAGGATCACATGCAGAAATTGACCGTTTTAACGGCAGCCATTGCTGCCGGCGTAATGACTTTTGCCTTCAGTGCGGCAAACAGCGCACCGCTGAGCCAGCGGGCCGATCAGGGCTTCAGTGCCGCAGCCGGCAAAACCGCCGTGCCGAAAGCCACCCGTGGTGCAAAAGTAGAGAAGACCGCCACCGCAAAAGTGGAACAAGCAACCGCGGTAAGGACGAAAAAGCCGGCCCCTGCGAAAAAGCCAACCGCTGCAAGAAAGACAATCTCAAAACACTATGTGAAGCGTAACCGCAAAAGCATCGACCACATGGCAACGGCGTCAGTCGCTCCGAAGAGCAGGCCAGCGCCTCAGGCGGTGGTAGTCGGCGCCAGCGGACAGTATTCGGCGATCATTGCGCGTTATGCCGCCAGCTATGGCGTCCCGGTGTCGCTCGCCAACGCCGTCATCAAGATCGAAAGCAACTACCAACCGAACCAGGTCGGCAGCGCCGGCGAGATCGGCCTGATGCAGATCAAGCCGGCGACGGCGCGGATGATGGGCTATAGCGGTTCGGTTCAGGGCCTCTATGATCCAGATACCAACATCAAATACGGCATGAAGTACCTCGCCATGGCGCGGGATCTCGGCGGCGGCACGACCTGCGGCACGATCCTGAAATACAATGCCGGCCATGCCGCCACACGGATGAACCCGGTGTCCGCAGCCTATTGCGGCAAGGTCAAGGTCCAGCTGGCTGCACTTGGAGCGCCCGCCTGACAAGCGACAACTTGCTTTTTCGTTTGCGTTTTCGGGCCTGAACCCCTTTATACGCCTTGCCAGCTGGCCGGGCGGCCGCACCCGCGAAGCCGAAAGGCTGCGGGTGAGGAAAGTCCGGGCTCCATGGAGACACGGTGCCGGTTAATGGCCGGCGGGGGCGACCCCAGGGAAAGTGCCACAGAAAGCAAACCGCCACGATCCAATCGTGGCAAGGGTGAAAGGGTGGGGTAAGAGCCCACCGCGCGACTGGCAACAGGAGCGGCACGGTAAACCCCACCGGGAGCAAGACCGAATAGGGGCGGTGCGAGGGGAAACCCTCGAGGGCTGTTTCCGGCTCACCGTCCGGGTAGGTTGCGTGAGGCGTATGGCAACATGCGCCCAAGATGAATGGCCGCCACGTTCTCGCCGTGTAAGCGGCGAGGGCCATACAGAACCCGGCTTACAGGCCAGCTGGCAGTTTTCCCCGATAAAAGGAAATCTCCTGATATCAGCAGGTTGCGTCTTCGGGCGCAGCCGTTGGTTCAGTTTTCGACCCGCAATTAAGCGCGACATTCCTTGAAAATGGTGCGATTAAATCGTACCATTTGGATGACGGTATTCAGGAGCGCGTCATGGGACAGGTCGATAAACGCAGCATCACGCTGTCGCCGGAATTGGCGGCGGTGGTCGACGACGTGGTCGCCGCCGGCGAATATGCCTCGGCGAGCGAGGTGATCCGCGACGCGCTGCGGCAATGGAAGGACCGGCGCGACCTGCTCGGCTACACGGTCGAGGAATTGCGCAAGCTGGTGCAGGAAGGGATCGACAGCGGGCCGGGGCTGGACGGGCCGCCAATCATGGAACGGCTGCGCGCCAAATATCTGAAAATGGCCGGAACCAAAGGCCTTGAGGAGTGAAATACCGCCTGCTTCCTCAGGCATTGATCGACCTCGAAGCCATCGGCGACTACATTGCCGAACAGAATCCAAATGCGGCGGTTCGGCTCGTGGATCTCTTGCAAAGGCGGTGGGATTTGCTGACCCTGCACCCCTTCTCAGGTGCGCCGCGCGAAGACATCGCAACCGGAATCCGTCACCTGATCGTCGGCGAATACCTCACCCTGTACCGCGTCAGTGAAGAGGCGATCGAAATCGTTCGCGTGCTGCACGGCCGGCGCAAGATTGATGCCGACGATCTGAATTCGTGATTGCCGATTCAGCCACCGATTGCGTCTAGCGACGCCTCGATCGCCTGCCAAAGCTCTTCCACCGGCTCGCAGCCGACCGACAGGCGAACGAAGCCGGGCGGAACGGCATCTCCCCTTTTTGATCGCCGTTCCGCCGAAGTGTGCACGCCGCCGAACGATGTCGCAGCCTGCATCAAGGCGCAATTGTTGATGAAATCCTCGGCCTTGTCCTCCGAGGCGAGCACGAAGGAGATGAGAAAGCCGAAGCGCTCCATCTGGGCGCGGGCAAGATTGTGCGATGGATCGCTCTCCAGTCCCGGAAAGCGCAAGCCGCTGATCGCGCGATGGTTTTTCAGTCGTCGCGCTATCATTTCGGCGGAAGCGCACATGCGGTCGAAGCGCACGTCCAGCGTTTCGAGGCCGCGATGCACCAGCCATGCCTCGAACGGCCCGGGGATGGCGCCCGACGTCTCGCGCCAGTCGGTCACCCTCGAGATAATGTCCGCGTCGCGGCTGGCGACATGGCCGAACAGCACATCGGAATGGCCGTTTGGTGCCTTGGTGTCGGCGGCAATGACGATATCTGCGCCGAGATCGAGCGGGCGCTGGCCGAAAGGCGTCATCGTCGTGTTGTCGACCACAAGCCCCGCACCCGCTTTGTGCACGGCTTCGGCGACGGCTGCGATGTCGCATATATCCAGTCCCGGGTTGGCGGGCGTTTCGACGAAGGCAAGCCGGTATCCGTCGAAGCCGCCGTCGAGGAAGCTCGACGTCGGCCGGACATCATAAGCGACGCCGAAGGACTTCAGGAAGCGCTCTGCCAGCGCTCTCGTCGTGTGATAGCCGTCGGACGGCAGCAGGATACGGTCGCCGGCTTTGAGCAGGCCGAAAAATACTGCCGAGATGGCAGCCATCCCCGAGGGAAAGGCGACGCATGGGGCGTCTTCCAGATGCGCCAGCATGTGCTCGACCGCATCCCAGGTTGGATTGCTGAAGCGGCCATATTGATCATAGCCGGTGGCGTCGCCGGGCGCATGAAAGATGGCGGCCATGGTCAGGGGCAAGGGGATCGGGTCGCCCTTGGCCAGCCCGCCGCGGCGCAGATGGGGAAGTGCCGCGGCGCGTGACTTGGCTGTTTCGGACATGGTTTCAACCTCGTTACTGACCGGAAAAGGACATGCCGAGGCTATGCGCG
The DNA here is from genome assembly GCF_040319695.1 of Mesorhizobium sp. M0898. Lineage (NCBI taxonomy): Bacteria > Pseudomonadati > Pseudomonadota > Alphaproteobacteria > Hyphomicrobiales > Phyllobacteriaceae > Mesorhizobium > Mesorhizobium sp. M0898. The sequence continues at coordinate 91,012 of NZ_JAMYOE010000017.1, forward strand.
GCAGCGATCCGCAGCAAGCCGGCTCCGGTTGGGCCACACGGCTCTAAACGCTTCGTTAGGCTTAATAGACGATAAAGACGGGAGTGCCGTCAAAGCTGCTCTCCCCAGTCGTGGCAGGCGCGTTTTGAAGACTGTTCCCGTTGACGCCCATAACACCCCATGATATCCCATTCCGATACTCAAGCCTTCGTTTCGTGTCAGGGTGAAGCGTACGCCAATCGGGCAGCCGCGGCGGCTGCGCGTTTGCCTGCGTTCGCCCGTTATAACGAAGTGGGTTTTGGACGCCGACCGGGCTGGGGCGGCGCGGACAGGAAGATGCAGAGGGGTGCGGCGGCGCAAGCGGCCGTAACGCGTAATGGACCGGTTTCTGTCGAACGCGGTGAACAGGATCGATGCGAAGGGACGGGTGTCCGTGCCGGCGCATTTCCGTGCCGTTGTGCAGAAACGCGGCTATTCGGAACTTTATGCGCTACGCTGCCTGGATCGCCCGGCGATGGATGTCGGTGGGCTCGACCTGCTCGATCGCTACGAGCAGCGTATCGCCCAGGAAGACCCGTTCCTGCAGACGGCGGACGACATGTCGTTCTTCTGCCATGGCGATGGAACGTTTCTGAAGCTCGACCAGGACGGCCGTATCACGATGAGCGATTTCATTCGCGAGCATACCGGCATTTCAGCGGAAGTGGCCTTCGTTGGCCGCGGCAATTTCTTTCAGATCTGGGAGCCGGGACGGCTCAGCGCCTATGGGACGGAAGCACGCGCCCGGCTTTTGCAACTTCGGCAGGGGACGAAGCCCGGGGAGCGGCCGGAATGATGGCGGGCGACGGCGATGAAGTTCATGCCGCTGGCGGACCAGCCCGTCACATTCCGGTCCTCCTTGCCGAAGTTCTGGAGGCGCTGGCGCCGACAAAAGGCGAGGTGATCGTCGACGGCACGTTCGGTGCCGGCGGCTACACGAAGGCCATTCTGGCAAGCGGAGCCTCGGTCGTCGCCATCGACCGCGATCCGGATGCGATCGCGGCGGGGCGGGCCCTTGAACAGCAGTCCGGCGGCAAGCTCAGGCTTGTCCAGGCACCGTTCTCGACGCTCGACGAACAGGTTGAAAGTGCCGATGGCGTCGTGCTCGACATCGGCATCTCCTCCATGCAGATCGACCAGCCGGAGCGCGGCTTTTCGTTCCGGGCCGATGGGCCGCTCGACATGCGCATGGCGCAGGCGGGCCTGAGCGCCGCCGACGTCGTCAACACCTTCAAGGTGGGCGATCTTGCCCGCATCTTCGGTTTTCTCGGCGAGGAACGCCATGCCGGGCGCATCGCCCGCATGATCGAGAGCCGTCGCGAAAAACGCCGCTTCGAGCGCACGCTCGATCTTGCCGATGCCATCGAGACGCATATCGGTCGCGCGCCAAAGGACAAGATCCATCCGGCCACCCGCGTTTTCCAGGCGCTGCGCATCTTCGTCAATGACGAACTCGGTGAACTGGCCAAGGCACTGTTTGCCGCAGAGCGCGTGCTGAAACCGGGCGGGCGGCTTGTCGTGGTGACCTTCCATTCCCTGGAGGACCGCATCGTCAAGCGCTTCATCGCCGACAGAGCCGATTCAGCGACCGGATCGCGGCACCTGCCCGAGGCGCAGGCGCGCACCGCCACCTTCACCAAGAAGGGCGGCGGCGTAACGCCTGGCGATGCCGAGATAACGGCAAATCCGCGGGCGCGCTCGGCAAGGCTGCGCGCTGCGATCCGTACAGAGGCGCCGGCGCGCGCCGGCGATTTTTCGATTTTCGGCCTGCCAAAACTGCCTGGCCCAAAGCTTCCCGGCGCCGATCGACCGGGAGAGAGGTGAGCACGTGTTTCGTACCAGCGACATAGTCCTGATCGCCGTGATGGTTTCGGCGGCCGCCCTGACCTACAAGACCAAGCGCGAGGCCGAGGAGCAACTGGCGGCAGTGCACAAGATCCAGGCGCAGATCCGTTATGAGGAGGACACGATCGACCTGCTCAAGGCGGACTGGAGCCTGCTTACCCAGCCGTCGCGCCTGCAGAAGCTTACCGAAATCTACAAATCGCAACTCGGACTCGAGCCGGTCAATGCGCGGCAGATCGTCGGGCTGGACGATCTGCCGGCGAAACCCGTCAATATCGAGGACCTTTCATCGCAGCGGCTGGGCGGCATGGCCGATATCGGCGGCAAGGATCCCGTGGTGACCGGAGGCGTCGTCCAATGATCACCGGATTTCCAATGGCTGCCAGATTTCCAAAGATTGGCAGGCTGCTGAAGCGCGGTTCGAAGCCCGGTGCAGGCGGATCAATCGTGGTCGAAGGTGCCCGCAAGGCGACCGGTGGCAAGGGCAGGACCCGCATCGTCATGACGATGGCAGTGTTCTTCGGCATCTATTCGACCATTGCCGGGCGGCTGGTCTATCTGGGTTTCCAGAATCCCGACCTGTCGGGCGGCCCGCAGAGCCGGGTGACGGCATCGCGACCCGACATCGTCGACCGTAACGGCGAAGTGCTGGCGACCGACATCAAGACCGCGTCGCTGTTTGCCGAACCGCGCCGCATCGTCGATGCCGACGAGGCGATCGAAAAGCTGTCGACGGTGCTTCCCGAGATCGACTACGAGCAGACATACAACAAGCTGAAGAGCGGCGCCGGGTTCGTCTGGCTGCAGCGTCAACTGACGCCGAAGCAGCAGGCCGACATCATGCAACTCGGCATCCCCGGATTCGGCTTTCGCACCGAAAAGCGCCGGTTCTATCCGGCCGGCGAAACCTCGTCCTACATTGTCGGCCTCACCAACATCGACAATCAGGGCATCTCCGGCATGGAGAAATACATCGACGAACAAGGCTTGAGCGACCTTCAGGCGTCGGGTCTGGCGGTGGCCAAGGATTTGAAGCCGGTGCAGCTCTCGATCGACCTGCGCGTCCAGCATATCGTGCGCGATGAGGTCGCCACCGGCATGGAAAAGTACCACGCGATCGCGGCGGGCGCCGTCGTGCTCAACGTCAAGACCGGCGAGGTGCTGGCGATGGCGTCGGTTCCGGATTTCGATCCGAACAACCCCTATAACGCGCAGGACAAGGACAGGCTCAACCGTATGTCGGCTGGCCTCTATGAAATGGGGTCGACCTTCAAGAGCTTCACCACCGCTATGGCGCTCGATTCCGGCAAGATAACGCTGCAAAGCCGTTTCGACGCGTCGCGCCCGATCAGGATCGGCCATCAAACCATCCATGATTTCCATGGCAAGGGCCGGGTACTGTCGGTGCCGGAAGTGTTCATCTACTCCTCCAATATCGGCTCTGCCAAGGAAGCCGAAGCGGTTGGCATCGACGGACACCGCGAATTCCTGCATCGCCTGGGAATCCTCGAGAAGATGCAGACCGAACTGCCCGAAGTCGCTCGGCCGACCGAGCCCAAGGTCTGGAAGCAGGTCAATTCGATCACCATCGCCTTCGGCCACGGTGTATCGACGACGCCGCTGCAGACAGCGGTCGGCTGCGCCGCGCTGATGAATGGCGGCTATCTGATGGACCCGACCTTCCTGCCGCGCACGCAGGAGCAGGCGATGGCGGTGGCCAAGAAAGTGGTCAGCGACAAGACGGTCGAGGGCATGCGCTATCTCTATGCACTCAATGCCGAAAAGGGATCCGGCCGCAATGCACGGGTGCCAGGATACCGGGTGGGCGGCAAGACCGGAACGGCGGAGAAGGTTGTCAACGGCCGTTACTCGAAGGAAAAGAATTTCAACGCCTTCGTTGCGGCTTTTCCGATGGACGATCCGCAATACATAGTGCTTACGATCGCCGACGAACCGAAGCCGGAAAAGCCCGGCATGGGTGGTACGGCCGCCTCGAACGCGGGCATCATGGCTGCAAACATCATCCGACGTGCGGCTTCCATGCTTGGCGTGAAGCCAGATTTCAGCCATGAAAATGGTGCAACGCTGGTTTCCTATCAGTGATTCTTGGGGCGCGCCGGCAACTGCGCGCTATTTTGTTGCGATGAACGGGGTTCGATGAAGCTGAAAAATCTAGCCGGTATCCTGCCTGTCGAGGGGACAGCTTCCTTCGACATGGAGGTTACAGGGATTTCGTCGGATTCCCGCCAGGTAACACGGGGCGTCGTCTTTTTCGCGCTCACCGGCTCCAAGGCGGATGGCGCAGCCTACGCAGCCGATGCCGCAAGCTGCGGCGCTGCAGCGATCGTGGTCGGCAAAGGCAGTGCGGTCGCCGGGCTGCCAGTCCCGGTTCTTGTCGTAGACGATCCGCGCCTTGCACTGGCGCTGAGTGCTGCACGTTTTTTCGGCATGCAACCGCAAACCATGGTCGCGGTGACCGGAACCAGCGGCAAGACCTCGGTCGCCGCATTCACCCGGCAGATATGGGAGCAGGCGGGTTTTGCCGCCGCCTCGATCGGCACGACCGGCGTGGTGGCGCCGGGCCGCAACGAATATGGCTCGCTGACCACGCCGGATCCGGTGGCACTGCACAGGCTGCTCAAGGAGCTGGCGGAGGCCGGCGTCACCCACGCCTCGATGGAAGCGTCCAGCCATGGCCTCGACCAGCGCCGGCTCGACGGCGTCAAGCTCGCGGCCGGCGGCTTCACCAATCTCGGCCGCGACCATATGGACTATCATCCGACGGTCGAGGAGTATCATCGCGCCAAATTGCGTCTGTTCGACGCGCTGCTGCCGAAGGGCGCGCCGGCGGTCATCTTTGCCGACGACCCGTGGTCGGAGCCGACGATCAAGGCGGCGCGGGCAGCGGGACTGAACGTGCTGACGGTCGGCCGCCACGGCGATTTCCTGCGGCTGAAGCGGGTCGAGCACGAGCGCCACCGCCAGCGCGCCGAGGTCGAAGCGGACGGCGTTCTCCACGAAGTCGACTTGCCGCTGGCCGGCGACTTCCAGATTGCAAATGCGCTGGTGTCGGCCGGACTCGCCATTTCGACTGGAACATCTGTTGCCAAAGCGTTGATGGCGCTGGAGAAATTGAAGGGCGCGCCGGGACGGCTCGACCTTGTCGGGACGGCCGCCAACGGCGCGCCGGTCTATGTCGACTACGCGCACAAGCCGGATGCGCTGGAAAACGTGCTGGCTTCGGTGCGCCCCTTTACCACCGGCCGCGTCATCGTCGTATTCGGTTGCGGCGGCGACCGGGACCGAGGCAAGCGGCCGATCATGGGCGAGATCGCCACAAGACTGGCCGACGTGGTCATCGTCACCGACGACAATCCCCGCTCGGAAGTACCCGAGACGATCCGCGCCGCGATCCTGGAAGCCGCACCTGGCGCCATCGAGATCGGCGACCGGCGCAAGGCCATCCACGAGGCGGTCGGGATGCTTCACGCTGGCGACACGCTGATCGTGGCCGGCAAGGGCCATGAGGAAGGCCAGACCATCGGCACCGAGACGCTGCATTTTTCCGATCATGAGGAAGTTCGCTCGGCGCTGCGGGAGCAAGCGGCGTGAGCTATCTGTGGACCTCCGAGGCGCTGGTTGCCGCCATGGATGGCCGGCCGCTCGGTCCGATGCCTGAAGCCATCGCCGGCATTTCCATCGACAGCCGCAGCCTGCAGCCGGGAGACGCTTTCTTCGCCATCAAGGGCGAGGCCATGGACGGCCATGATTTCGTCACCGCCGCTATCAAGGCGGGCGCCGGCGTGCTGGTCGTCGCCGAGGGCAAGCTGCCGTCGCTGGGGCGGCTGACGGCACCGATGATCGTCGTGGAGGACGTGCTTGTCGCTCTGGAAAAGCTCGGCGTTGCGGCGCGCGCACGCTCAAAGGCCAGGGTCATTGCCGTGACCGGATCGGCGGGCAAGACCACCACCAAGGAAGCGCTACGCCACGCTCTCTCCGCGGTCGGTACGGTGCATGCATCGGCCCAGTCGTTCAACAATCACTGGGGCGTGCCGCTGACGCTGGCGCGCATGCCGCAGGATTGCGACTATGCCGTCTTCGAGATCGGCATGAACCATCCCGACGAGATCCGGCCGCTGGTCAAGATGGTCCGGCCGCATGTCGCCATCGTCACGTTGATCGCGGCCGCTCACCTCGGCTTCTTCCGCAACCTGGACGAGATCGCCAAGGCCAAGGCAGAGGTTTTCGAGGGATTGGAGCCCGGTGGCGCCGCCCTTCTCAACCGCGACGATGCGCGCTGGAAGCTGCTGGAGAAGATGGCCAAAGAGGCCGGCGTCGAGCATGTCTACGGGTTCGGCGAGAATGCCCGGGCGACCTTCAAACTGATCAAATGCGAGCTCAATGCCGATCACTCGGTCATCACCGCCAAGATTGGCGGGCACGAGATTGTCGCCAGGATCGGCGCGCCGGGCCGCCATATGGTGCAGAACGTGCTCGCGGTGCTTGGTGCCGCGCATCTGGTCGGTGCCGACGTTAACAGGGTTGCGCAGGCGCTGGCCGATCTTTCGCCCGAACGCGGACGCGGCAAGCGCTATGTGTTGCGTCACCCCAACGGGCCGATCACACTGATCGACGAGAGCTACAACGCCAATCCGGCGTCGATGAGCGCTGCAATGGCACTGCTCAACACGACGCCGGTGTCGGGCGAGGGCAGGCGCATTGCCGTGCTCGGCGATATGCTCGAGCTCGGCAGCCATTCGGCGAAATTGCATGCCGCGCTTGCCGGTCTGATCGTCGGCACCGACACGCGCACGGTCTTTCTCGGCGGCCCGGAAATGCGGGCGCTGGCCGACGTTTTGCCCGACGAGATCAAGACGGAATACCGCGCCGGTGCGGAAGATCTGAAACCGGTTCTTCTATCGGAATTGAAGCCCGGCGACGTGGTCATGATCAAATCGTCGAAGGGCATAGGCTTTTCAAAGCTGGTCGAGGCGTTGCTCGGCAAGTTTCCGGCGGAAGCCACAACCAGCAGACAGACCTAGGATCGGTCCGGGGGACGCAAGCGCATGCTAACACTGCTCGTCGAATTTGCGGACAAGATCTCGGTCTTCAACGTCTTCCGCTACATAACATTCCGCACCGGCGGAGCGCTGATCACAGCGGCGCTGATCGTGTTCATCTTCGGACCGACCATCATCAATTCGCTGCGGCTGCGGCAAGGCAAGGGCCAGCCGATCCGTGCCGACGGGCCGCAGACGCATTTCAAGAAGGCGGGAACGCCGACAATGGGCGGACTGATGATCCTGTCCGGCATCGTCGGTTCGTCGCTGCTGTGGGCGAACCTGTCGAGCATCTACGTCTGGGTGGTCCTGCTGGTGACGCTGGGATTCGGCTCGATCGGCTTTTACGACGATTATCTCAAAGTAACCAAGCAATCGCATCTCGGCTTTTCCGGCAAGGCGCGGCTGGGGCTCGAATTCGTTATCGCCGGCATCGCCGCCTGGGTGATCATGCATAACGGCCAGGCGCCGTTCTCGTCATCGCTGACATTCCCTTTCGCCAAGGAGTTTCTCGTCAATCTCGGCTGGTTCTTCATCCCGTTCTCGTGCTTCGTCATCGTCGGCGCCGGCAATGCGGTGAACCTGACCGACGGTCTCGACGGGCTGGCGATCGTGCCGATCATGATCGCGGCCGCATCCTTCGGCGTCATCGCCTATCTCTCTGGCAACGCGGTGTTCGCCGAATATCTGCAGATCCATTTCGTGCCCGGCACCGGCGAACTTGCGGTGGTCCTTGGAGCGGTGATCGGCGCCGGTCTCGGCTTCCTCTGGTTCAATGCGCCGCCGGCGGCGATCTTCATGGGCGACACCGGCTCGCTGGCGCTGGGTGGGCTGATCGGCACGGTCGCGGTGGCGACCAAGCACGAGATCGTGCTGGTCATCGTCGGCGGTCTGTTCGTCGTCGAGATATTCTCGGTCATCATCCAGGTCGGCTACTTCAAGATGACCGGCAAGCGCGTCTTCCTGATGGCGCCGATCCACCATCATTTCGAAAAGCTCGGCTGGACCGAAAGCCAGGTGGTGATCCGCTTCTGGATCATCGCCGTCATCCTGGCGCTGGTCGGCCTGTCGACCCTGAAGCTCAGATAGGAGGCCGCTTGATCCCCGCCGCATCCTTTTCAGGCAAGCGCGTTTCGCTCTTCGGGCTCGGTGGCTCGGGGATTGCCACGGCGCGCGCGCTGATCGAGGGCGGCGCGGATGTGCTGGCCTGGGACGACAATCCCGACAGCGTCGCCAAGGCCGGCGCGGTCGGCATCACGACAGCGGACCTGCGCGGTGCGGACTGGGCGAGGTTTTCCGCCTTCGTGCTGTCGCCCGGCGTGCCGCTGACGCATCCCAAGCCACACTGGACCGTCGAGTTGGCGCGGGGCTCAGGCGTGGAGATCATCGGCGACATCGAGCTTTTCTGCCGCGAGCGGATGCTGCTGGCACCGGCAGCACCTTTCATTGCCATTACCGGCACCAACGGCAAGTCGACGACCACGGCACTGACGGCGCACATCCTAAAATCGGCTGGGCGCGACACGCAGATGGGCGGGAATATCGGCCGCGCAGTGATGACGCTCGATCCGCCGCAGCCTGAACGGCATTATGTGGTTGAGTGCTCTTCCTACCAGATCGATCTTGCCCCTTCGATCAACCCGACGGCCGGTGTGCTGCTCAACCTGACGCCGGACCATCTCGACCGCCATGGCACGATGCAACACTACGCCTCGATCAAGGAGCGGCTGGTGGCCGGCAGCGAGACGGCAATCATCGGTGTCGACGATTCCTGGTGCGCCCAGATCGCCGATCGGCTGGAGCGGGCCGGCCGGCAGGTCATCCGCATCTCCAAGCGGCTGCCGCTGACCGACGGCTATTTCGCTGACGGCACCAACTTAATGGAAGCCGTGCACGGCCGCTACAGCCGTGTCGCCTTCCTCGAAGGCATCGGCTCGTTGCGCGGCCAGCACAATGCGCAGAACGCGCTGGCCGCCGCCGCCGCCTGCCTCACGGTCGGGCTCGAGCTCGGCGAGATCCAATCCGGACTGGAGAGTTTCCCTGGGCTGGCGCACCGCATGGAGCAGGTCGGCCGCAAAGGGCATGTGCTGTTCGTCAACGATTCCAAGGCGACCAATGCCGATGCCGCTGCACCGGCGCTGTCGAGCTTTGCGCGTATCTACTGGATTGCCGGCGGCCTGCCGAAAGAGGGCGGCATCGAGCCATTACGCGGCCTCTTCCCGCGCATCGCCAAGGCCTATCTGATCGGCGAAGCCGCACCGGCCTTTTCGGCGACGCTGGGCGAAGCGGTGCGCTACGAGATATCAGGCACGTTGGCGGCGGCAGTCGAACACGCCGCCCGCGATGCGGCCAGGGATAGTAGCGGCGAGGCAGTGGTGCTGCTGTCGCCGGCATGCGCCAGTTTCGACCAGTTCAAGAATTTCGAAGTCCGCGGCGAGGCGTTCAGGCAAGCCGCAACCGCCATTGATGGCGTGAAGCCCATCGGAGGGACACGATAATGCAAAGCCGTCTCGACAAAAGCCCTGTGGCGACCTGGTGGTGGACGATCGATCGGTGGTTCCTGGCGGCGTTCCTGTCGCTGATGGGGCTCGGCATCGTTTTGTCTTTCGCCGCAAGCCCGGCGGTGGCCGAGCGCATCGGGCTAGACAGTTTCCACTTCGCGACGCGCCAGATTATCTTCACCATTCCGGCACTTGGGGTGATGCTGGCCGTCTCGTTCCTTGAATCCAGGCAGATCCGGCGCATGGCGCTGGTCATGCTGTGCATCATGCTGTTTTTGATGGTGGCCGTGCTCTATATCGGCGTCGAGGTGAAGGGCGCGCGGCGTTGGGTGTCGCTTGCCGGCCTCTCGATCCAGCCGTCCGAGTTCCTGAAACCGGCCTTCGTCATCATCTGCGCCTGGCTGTTCGCCGAGCACAAGCGCCAGCCGGACATTCCGGGCAATTTGTTCGCCATGTTGCTGCTTGCGCTGGTCATCTCGCTGCTGGTGGCGCAGCCTGACCTTGGGCAGACCATGCTGGTGCTCGGCACCTGGGGGGTGATGTTCTTCATGGCCGGGTTGCCGTGGCTGTGGATCGTCGCGCTGGGTGCTGCCGGCGTCGGCGGCGTGTTCGCTGCCTATGCGGTGTTCCCGCACGTTGCCGGCCGCATCGACCGCTTCATGACCGGCGAGGGCGACACGTTCCAGGTCGACATGGGCCGCGAGGCGCTGATCAATGGCGGCTGGTTCGGCGTCGGGCCGGGCGAGGGTACTGTCAAGCGGGTCATCCCCGACAGCCACGCCGACTTCGTCTTCTCCGTCGCCGGCGAGGAATTCGGGCTGATCATGTGTTTCTTCATCATGTCCATCTTCGGTTTCATCGTGCTGCGCGGTCTCAACACGGCGCTCAGGGAGCAGGACGATTTCACCCGCTACGCGGTTGGCGGCCTGGTCACGGTCTTCGGCCTGCAGTCGGTCATCAACATGGCCGTCAATCTGCAGCTGATGCCGGCCAAGGGCATGACGCTGCCGTTCATCTCCTACGGCGGCTCCTCGCAGATCGCGATCGCCATCTCGATGGGCATGGTGCTGGCGCTGACGCGCAAGCGCCCGGAAAAGCGCAAGCAGCTGGGCTTCATGCCGTCGCCGCGTGCGATGCCGGCGGAGTGAGATGGCGAAGGGGGTCATCCTTCTGGCGGCAGGCGGAACCGGCGGACATCTGTTCCCGGCCGAGGCGCTGGCGCACGAACTGACCGGGCGCGGCTGGGCGGTGCACCTGGCGACGGACGAACGCGCCGAGCGCTTTGCCGGGCAGTTCCCGGCGGCCGCCATCCATCCGATCCAGTCGGCGACGATGGGGTCGAAAAATCCTTTTGCCGTGCTCGCCGCATTTTGGAAAATCTGGCGCGGGGTGCGGCAGGCATCGGCCGTCATCGCCAGCGTCAAGCCCGCCATCGTGGTCGGCTTCGGCGGCTATCCGACGCTGCCGCCGCTCTATGCCGCGACCCGGCGCAAGGTGCCGACGCTGATCCACGAGCAGAACGCTGTGATGGGCCGTGCCAACCGGGCGCTCGCCGGCCGCGTCGACGCTATTGCCGGTGGTTTCCTACCGGAAGACACAAGTGCTACAGGCGTCAAGACGGTGACCACCGGCAATCCGGTCAGGCCGCAAGTGCTGGAAGCGGCGAAGACGCCTTATGCCGCATCGGCCGGTGAAGAGCCGTTCCGATTTCTGGTGTTTGGCGGCAGCCAAGGCGCGCAGTTCTTTTCCGATGCGGTGCCGGCGGCGATCGCCCGGCTTTCCGATGCACAGCGCAGGCGGCTGGCGATCACCCAGCAGGCGCGCGCCGACGATGTGGCGCGGGTGAAAGCGGCCTATGCCACGCTTGACATCGAGGCCGAGGTGTCGCCCTTCTTCACCGACATGGCGGCGCGGCTGGCGGCGGCGCATCTGGTGATGTCGCGCTCCGGCGCATCGACCGTATCGGAAATCGCGGTGATCGGCCGGCCGGCGCTGCTGGTGCCTTATCCGCACGCGCTCGACCACGACCAGGCGGCGAATGCGGCGGCCCTTGCGGCAGCGGGCGGCGCCGAGGTGCATCCGCAATCCACGCTTTCGGCGGAGCGGATCGCCGTGCTTGTCGGCGGGCTGATGGATGATCCAGGCAAGGCGGCGACAATGGCCGCGGCGGCGAAATCGTCCGGAAAACCGGATGCCGCGCGGTTGCTCGCCGATCTGACAGAGGCTATTGCGTCCAGGAAATCCGTTTCGGAATTCAGGAAGGAGACGCACGCATGAAGATGCCACAGACGATCGGCCTCGTGCATTTCATCGGCATTGGCGGCATCGGCATGAGCGGCATCGCCGAGGTGCTGCACAATCTCGGCTACAAGGTGCAGGGATCCGATCAGGCCGACAGCGCCAATGTGCAGCGGCTGCGCGACAAAGGCATCGAATGCTTCGTCGGCCATCAGGCCGAAAACCTCGGCGAGGCCGAAGTGGTCGTCGTCTCCACCGCAATCAAGAAATCCAATCCGGAGCTGAAGGCGGCGAGAGAGAAGTTGCTGCCGATCGTGCGGCGCGCCGAAATGCTGGCAGAGCTGATGCGTTTCCGCCAAGCGGTGGCGATCGGCGGCACGCATGGCAAGACGACGACGACTTCGATGGTGGCGACGCTACTCGAAGCCGGCGGGCTCGACCCGACGGTAATCAATGGCGGCATCATCAATGCCTATGGCACCAATGCCCGCATGGGAGACGGCGAATGGATGGTGGTCGAGGCCGACGAGAGCGACGGCACCTTCCTCAAGCTGCCGGCCGAGATTGCCGTCGTCACCAATATCGACCCCGAGCACCTCGACCATTACGGCTCCTTCGACAAAGTGCGCGAAGCGTTTCGTCAGTTCGTCGAGAATGTGCCGTTCTACGGCTTTGGTGTGATGTGCACCGACCATCCCGAGGTGCAGGCGCTGGTCGCCCGCATCGAGGACCGGCGCGTCATCACCTATGGCGAAAATGCGCAGGCCGACGTGCGCTTCACCAATCACCGCATGGACGGCCCGACCTCGGAATTCGACGTGGTGATCCGCGACCGCAAGACGCACGGCCAGATAACGATATCAGGCCTGCGGCTGCCTATGCCCGGGCGCCACAATGTTTCCAATGCGACGGCGGCGATTGCCGTCGCGCATGAGCTCGGCCTTTCGGCTGAGGCAATCAAGAAGGGCCTGTCGTCCTTCGCCGGCGTCAAGCGGCGTTTCACCCATACCGGTTCGTGGAACGGTGTCGATGTGTTCGACGATTACGGTCATCATCCGGTCGAGATCACGGCGGTACTGAAGGCTGCGCGCAGCGCCACCAAGGGCCGCATCATCGCCGTTACCCAACCGCATCGCTTCACCCGGCTGCGCGATCTGTTCGACGAGTTTTCCGTCTGCTTCAACGATGCCGATACGGTAATGGTGGCGCCCGTCTATGCGGCCGGCGAGGAGCCGATCGACGGCGTTACGTCCGACGCACTGGTGTCGCGCATCCGCTCCGGCGGCCATCGCGACGCACGCTACATCGAAGGTCCGGCGGCGATTGCGCCGATTGTGCGCGAGGTGGCGAAGCCGGGCGATTTCGTCGTCTTCCTCGGCGCCGGCAACATCACGCAATGGGCCTATGCGCTGCCCAGGGAACTCGGCGGGACCATCTCATGATGCGCGGCCAGGCGTTGATCGAGAAGCTTGGCGACCGGCTTGCCGGACTGCGCGGCCGCATCACGCCCAATGCCGAGATGGACAAGATCACCTGGTTTCGAGCCGGCGGGCTGGCGGACGCATTGTTCCAGCCGGCCGACGAGGACGATCTTGCCACGTTCCTGAAGGCGGTGCCGGAGGAAATTCCGCTGACCATCGTCGGCGTCGGCTCGAACCTGCTTGTCCGTGACGGCGGCATTGCGGGCTTTGTCATCCGGCTTTCTGCCAAAGGCTTTGGCGAGACCGAAGTGATTGCGCCGACCACGATCAAGGCGGGCGCCGCGACACCCGACAAGCGCCTTGCGGCCGTTGCCTACGAGGCCGGCATCGGCGGCTTTCATTTCTACCACGGCATTCCCGGCGCCATTGGCGGAGCGCTGAGGATGAACGCCGGCGCCAATGGCGTCGAGACGCGCGAGCGTGTGGTCGAGGTGCGGGCGCTCGACCGCAAGGGCAATGTTCATACGCTGAGCAACGCCGACATGGGCTATGCCTATCGCCATTCAGCGGCGCCGTCCGGGCTGATCTTCACATCGGCGCTGCTCGAAGGCATTCCCGAGGACAAGGCGGCGATCAAGGCCGCGATGGATGCTGTCCAGAACCATCGCGAGACCGTGCAGCCGATCCGCGAAAAGACCGGTGGCTCTACCTTCAAGAATCCTGAGGGCACCTCGGCCTGGAAGGAGATCGACAAGGCCGGCTGCCGCGGCCTGATGGTCGGCGGGGCGCAGATGTCGCCGATGCATTGCAACTTCATGATCAACACCGGGACCGCCACGGGCTACGAGCTTGAATATCTCGGTGAGACGGTGCGTGCGCGCGTGCTCGAAAGATCGGGCATCCGGCTGCAGTGGGAGATCAAGCGCATCGGTAATTTTCGGCCGGGCCATGCCGTCCAGGAATTTCTCGGACAGTTGCTTTAGGCAAGCTGACCGCCGTTGCCTTTCGGACTCATGAATTCACATTTTGCTGCCGTTTTTGCGGAAAGTGAATCCATCGGAATCGTAAGCACTTGCCAGCGAATCAACTCTCTGATTCTCTGCCCTGAAGCGTTTCCTGATTTGAGTCGTTTCGACGCGTTACTCGCGTTTCCGTCTGGGGGGCAACCTGCCGGGAGACTCGGACTCAATGTTGCGGAAACACGGGAGCGAAGTTGCTCGGCGCATTTGAGCGCGCGCGATGCTTTTCGGGGCATGCGCGATGGTGCAGGCCTGCTGTGAGAGGAAATGACGGGGAATGACAAGCAAGCATGTGGCCGTCCTTCTGGGGGGATTCTCGTCCGAGCGGCCCGTGTCCCTGTCGTCGGGTAAGGCCTGCGCCGATGCGCTCGAGGGAGAGGGCTACCAGGTCACCCGCGTCGACGTCTCGCGCGATATCGGCTCGGTGCTCAGCGCGCTCAAGCCTGACGTCGTCTTCAATGCGCTGCACGGCCCCTTCGGCGAGGACGGCACCATCCAGGGTATCCTCGAGTACCTCGCCATTCCGTACACCCATTCCGGCGTGCTTGCCTCGGCGCTCGCGATGAACAAGGAACAGGCCAAGAAGGTCGCCAAGGCGGGAGGCATTCCGGTGGCGGAATCGAAGGTGGCCAATCGCTTCGCCATCCAGAACAAGCACCCGATGAAGCCGCCCTACGTCGTCAAGCCGGTCAACGAAGGGTCGAGCTTCGGTGTCGTCATCGTCCATGAAGGCCAGTCGCATCCGCCGCAGATCATCGGCTCGTCCGAGTGGAGATATGGCGATACGGTGATGGTCGAGCGTTATGTTCACGGGCGGGAATTGACCTGCGCGGTGATGGGCGATGTGGCGCTCGGTGTCTGCGAGATCATCCCGACCGGCCATTCCTTCTACGACTATGATTCAAAATACGTCGCGGGAGGATCAAAACACGAATGCCCGGCAAAACTTTCACCGAATATTTACCAAAAAATACAGACACTGACGCTCAAGGCTCACCAAGCTATCGGCTGCCGGGGCGTTTCCCGGTCGGACTTCCGTTATGACGATCGTCACTCCGAAAACGGCGAAATTGTCTGGCTCGAGGTCAACACCCAGCCGGGCATGACGCCGACGTCTTTGGTGCCGGAAATCGCCGCGCAAGCGGGACACTCGTTCGGCGATTTGTTGAGTTGGATGGTGGAGGACGCTTCGTGTCTGCGTTGAAGTGGGGACAGGGCAAGGGGAAGGGCGCGGCCGGGCCGGCGCTGTTCGGCATGCCGTTGTCATTCTACCATTTCGTGCTGCCGCGCCTGCTCCGCCGGCCGGTGCGCGTGCTGGCGCGCCTCGGCGAAGGCGACTTCGAAACGCCGCCCTATTGCGCTGCCATGCTGTCGGCGGCACTGCTTGTTTCGAGCAGTGCCTATGGCGCCTATCTCGGCGGATATTCCGACGCCATCGTCCAGAGTGTCACCGCCCGCACCGGCTTTGCCGTCGACCAGGTCAAGGTCGTCGGCAACCGCGAAACGTCCGAGATCGATATTCTCGACAGGCTGGAACTCGACGGCTGGACCTCGCTGATCGGCTTCGATGCCGAAGCCGCGCGCGAACGCATCACCACGCTGCCCTGGGTCGAAGCGGCCGCAGTGCGCAAGGTCTACCCGCATACGCTGGAAGTGCGCGTCGAGGAGCGCGAGCCGTTCGCGTTGTGGCAGCAAGGCAGCGCGCTTTCGGTCATCGAGAAATCCGGCACCGTCATTGCGCCGTTCTCCGGCGGCAAGCAGATATTGCTGCCGCTGATTATCGGCACCGGCGCACCGGCCAAAGCGCCGGATTTCCTGGCCAAGATCAAGAATTATCCGGAGCTCGCCGCGCGGATCAAGGGCTATATCCGCATCGGCGAACGGCGCTGGGATCTCAAGCTTGAAAACGGCATCACGATCAAGCTTCCCGAAGACGGTGAGGACCAGGCGATTGCCGACCTGGTCAGGATGGATCACGAGAACGGGCTTTTGACGCGCGACATCGCCGCCGTCGACATGCGCCTTTCCGATCGTCTGGTCGTCCAGTTGACGCCGGAAGCGGCGACACAGCGCCAAGCCGCGCTCGACGAAAAGCCCAAGATGCTGAAGCGCAAGCCGGAGACGAAGATATGAGCTGGCTTGGCGGCAATAGCGATGCCTCGTCGCGCCGGTCCGGCATCCTGACGGTGCTGGATGTCGGGTCCAGCAAGGTCTGCTGCGTGGTGGCCAAACTCAAGCCGCGCGAGGATGGCAAGCTGCTGCGCGGACGCTCGCATCGCGTCCAGGTGATCGGCATCGGCCACCAGAAATCGCAAGGCGTGAAATCCGGCGTCGTCATCGATCTCGACCGTGCCGAGCACGCCATCCGTCTTGCCGTCGACGCCGCCGAACGCATGGCGGGACTGACGGTCGATTCGCTGATCGTCAACATGACTGCCGGCCGGCTGAAGAGCGAGGCTTTTTCGGCCACCATCAATCTCGGCGGCCATGAGGCCGACGAGGCCGACATCAAGCGCGTGCTTGCCGCCGGCGCCAAGCAGGCGTTGCGGGCCGAGCGCGAGGTGATCCATTCGCTTCCCGTAGCCTTTTCGCTGGATGCCGAGCGCGGTGTGCGCGATCCGCGCGGCATGGTTGGCGACCAGCTTGGCGTCGACATGCACGTGCTGACAGGCGACGCAGCGCCCTTGCGTAATCTGGAGCTCTGCATCAACCGCTCGCATCTGTCGGTTGAACGCATGGTGGCGACGCCCTATGCCAGTGGGCTTGCTGCGCTCGTCGACGACGAGCTCGAAATGGGCGCGGCCTGCATCGACATGGGCGGCGGCACGACGACGATCTCGGTGTTTTCGGAAGGCAAGTTCGTCCATGGCGATGCCATCGCGATCGGCGGCAACCACGTCACGCTGGATATGGCCAAGGGCCTGTCGACCTCGCTCGATGCCGCCGAAAGGCTGAAAGTGATGCATGGCTCGGCGCTGCCTGGCAGTGCCGACGACCGCGACCTGATTTCCATCCATCCGATCGGCGAGGACGGCGAGGTGCCGTTGCAGATCCCGCGCTCGGTGATGACGCGCATCATCCGCGCCCGCATCGACGAGACGCTGGAATTGTTGCGCGACCGGCTGAACAAATCCGGCTACGGCAACGCCGTCGGCAAGCGCGTGGTGCTGACCGGCGGTGCCAGCCAGCTTGCCGGCCTGCCAGAAGCTGCACGCCGCATTCTCGGCCGCAATGTGCGCATCGGACGCCCGCTTGGCGTGGCAGGCTTGCCCGAGGCGGCCAAGGGGCCGGCTTTCTCGACCCCGGTCGGACTTCTGATCTATCCACAGATGGCGAGCTTCGAGAGCCGGCCGGCGAAGGGAATTTCCGGTCTTCGGATGACCGGAACAGGCGGAAAACTGCATCGAATGAGTCAGTGGTTGAGAGACAGTTTTTAATTTTGACGGGGACAGCCCCATAGGCGGCCGCGGCGGCGAAGCGGCGGGAAAGGCAAAGGACGAAGACAATGACCATCAATCTGCAGAAGCCGGACATCACCGAGCTCAAGCCGCGCATCACCGTGTTCGGTGTCGGCGGCGGCGGCGGCAATGCCGTCAACAACATGATCACCGCCGGCTTGCGCGGCGTCGAGTTCGTGGTGGCCAACACCGACGCGCAGGCACTGACGATGTCGAAGGCCGAGCGGCTGATCCAGCTCGGCGCGCATGTCACCGAAGGTCTCGGCGCCGGATCGCAGCCTGAAGTCGGGCGCGCGGCGGCGGAGGAATGCATCGACGAGATCATCGATCATCTCTCCAACACGCATATGTGCTTCGTCACTGCCGGCATGGGCGGCGGCACCGGCACCGGGGCGGCTCCCGTCGTTGCCCGCGCTGCCCGCGAAAAGGGTATCCTCACCGTCGGCGTCGTCACCAAGCCGTTCCACTTCGAAGGCCAGCGCCGCATGAAGACGGCCGACATGGGTATCGAGGAACTGCAGAAATGCGTCGATACCCTGATCGTCATTCCCAACCAGAACCTGTTCCGGCTGGCCAATGACAAGACCACCTTCGCCGATGCCTTCGCGATGGCCGACCAGGTGCTCTATTCGGGCGTTGCCTGCATTACCGACCTGATGGTCAAGGAAGGCCTGATCAATCTCGACTTCGCCGACGTCCGCTCGGTCATGCGCGAAATGGGCAAGGCGATGATGGGAACCGGCGAGGCTTCGGGCGAGGGCCGCGCAATGGCCGCGGCGGAAGCCGCCATCGCCAACCCGCTGCTCGACGAGACCTCGATGAAGGGCGCCAAGGGCCTGCTGATCTCGATCACCGGCGGCCGTGACCTGACCCTGTTCGAAGTCGATGAGGCTGCAACCCGCATTCGCGAAGAGGTCGACCAGGACGCCAACATCATTCTGGGCGCCACCTTCGACGAGGAACTCGAAGGCGTCATCCGCGTGTCGGTGGTCGCCACCGGCATCGACAAATCGGCGGCCGAAATCGCTGCCGCGCCGATCGCCATCCGCGCGGCTCCGCCGAAGCCGGTCAGCCGCCCGGCGGCCCAGGTCACGGAAATGCGCCCGGCGCCTGTCCAGCAACCAATCTATGAACCACGTGCTGCCGACCCGGTCGCCGAGGCCATTCAGCTCGCCGAAGCGAATGCGGCAGCGATGGCGCAGGCCCGCCCGGCACCGGTCGCCCATGCGGAAGACTTCCGTCCGCAGAGCAAGATCTTCCAGGCGCCTCCGGCTCAGCCGCAGCCGATGATGCAGCCAGCGGTTCAGCAAGCGATGCAGCCCGCTCCGCATCGTGAAATGCCGCAGCCGGTTGCCGCGGCACCCCAGCGCATGCCGCGGGTCGAGGATTTCCCGCCGCAGGTGAAGGCCGAAGTGGAGGCCAAGGCGCGCCCGGCCGACCACGAAAACAGCGGCCCGATGGGCTTGCTCAAGCGCCTGACCAACGGCTTGACCCGCCGCGAAGAGGAGCCTGCAAGGCTGCAGCCGGCGCAGCCGCGCGAACCGAAACTGCGCCAGGCGCCGGCGGAAGTGCGCCGCCTTGCCAGCCAGGATCCGCAGCTTTACGCGCCGCGCCGCGGCCAGCTGGACGAGCAGGGCCGACTGACGCCGCAGAGCCGGGCTGTCCAGGAAGACGATCAGTTGGAGATTCCCGCCTTCCTGCGCCGACAGGCCAATTGATCTGTTAACGGTTCGTAACAGTTATTAACAGGCGAGCAGGAAACTGTTCGCCTGTTAACCTTAAAGTGATTGTAAAACAAGGACTTATGGGGCAATCCCGCGCTGGACCGCAGTTACAAAGAGTAAGAAACCGTGATTTGGAGTCTCCCCGCGGGACCATTATCTTCGCCACCGACCAAAGTCGGTTTGCTGGGAGTCTCGGGGAAGTGGCCCTGCCTGCCGATCAATCAAGAGCCGCGCCCTCAGGGCAGAAGCGGACCTAGGCAGCATGGGCTATGGGGATTGTTTTGCACGACTATCAGACGACACTTAAATCGCGTGCGACGCTGACCGGCATCGGCGTTCACAGTGGCAATCCGGTCACCGTCCATTTCCTGCCGGCGGACGCCGATACGGGTGTCGTCTTCCAGCTTTCGAATGCAAGCGGAAGCCACGAATTTCGCGCGCTCGTTTCCGAGGTCGGTGCCACCGACCTCTGCACCATGCTCGGCGATCCGCAGGGCGAGCACATTGCCACGGTCGAGCATCTGATGGCGACGCTTTTCGGGCTTGGGATCGACAATCTCGTCATCGAAATCGACGGCCATGAGGTGCCTATCCTCGACGGTAGCGCAGTGATGTTCATCGAGGCCATTGACCAGGCAGGCGTCGAAACGCTGCCGGTCAAGCGTCGCTACATCAGGGTGGTCAAGCCGGTTCGCATCGAGAACGGCGCCTGCTGGGCGGAGTTCCGGCCCTATGACGGCACGCGCTTCGAGATCGAGATCGATTTCGAAAGCCCGGCGATCGGGCGCCAGCTTTTTGCATCCGACATGAACGCCGAAATTTTCCGGCGTGACGTCGCGCGGGCCCGCACTTTCGGTTTCATGAAGGACGTCGAGCGGCTGTGGGCGGCCGGCTATGCGCTCGGCTCCTCGTTGGAAAACTCCCTGGTGATCGGCGACGACAACCGCGTGATCAATATGGGAGGCCTGCGCTATCCCAACGAGTTCGCGCGCCACAAGACGATGGATGCGATGGGCGACCTGGCGCTCGCCGGTGCCCGGTTCATCGGCTGCTTCCGCTCCTATCGTGGCGGCCACAGGCTGAACGCAGCTGCGCTGCGCCGTCTCTTGTCCGACCGTTCGGCTTTCGAGATCGTTGAGACGACGCGCCGCGAGCGCGGGCGTACCGCGGAGATGAGCGCCGTCAACGCACCCCTCTATGCGCCCTGGATGATCTGATTCTTAAGGTCTTGCGGCTCCCGTTGCGGTCAAGCTGTGTTGCATGGATGCATCACCGGCCTGCCAAATTACACAGCTTTCCAGGTAGCGCCAAAGCGCCACAAAAATGTGCGATTGGCCGGGGATAGCGTTGCCGGGCAAGGCAATTATGGTTTATGGCTGCTGCCGTCGACTGAAATGACGCCGAAAGGGCGGAATCCAAACATGTTTTTCAAGCGAGTTGGTCAATCGAAGGCGCCGCGGCGGGCTGTTTTCCTGGCGCTTTCGGTGGTCGTTCCATCGCTGTTTCTGTCGGCCTGCATGTCGTCCGAGAAGGACGTCGATCTGTCGACCTATGTCGATCAGACCGAGCCGGCCGACGTGCTCTACAATCAGGGTCTCGCCAATCTGAATGCCGGGCGACTGCAGGAGGCAAGCCGCAAGTTCGATGCCGTCGACCGCCAGCATCCATATTCCGAATTCGCCCGCAAATCGATGGTGATGGGTGCCTTTGCCGACTACCGTCAGGGCAATTACGATGAGGCGATCGGTTCGGCCAAGCGCTACCTGACCCTCTACCCGTCGACCGACGATGCGGCCTATGCCCAATATATTATCGGGCTGAGCTACTACCGCCAGATCAAGGACGTCACCCAGGACCAGAAGGAAGCGCGTCTTGCCGCGCAGACGATGCAGGATCTGGTAACGCGCTGGCCGACTTCCGAATATGTTGATGATGCCAAGGAGAAGATCCGCTTCGCCAACGATCAGCTCGCCGGCAAGGAGATGCAGATCGGCCGCTACTATCTCGAGCGCCGCGAATATATCGCGGCCGTTAAACGGTTCCGCAACGTCGTGGAGAACTATTCCAACACACGTCATGTCGAGGAAGCGCTGGCGCGTCTGACCGAGAGCTACTATGCGATGGGGCTGACGTCGGAAGCCCAGACCGCTGCGGCCGTGCTCGGCACCAACTATCCCGACAGCCAGTGGTACAAGGACTCCTACAAGCTCCTGCAGAGTGGTGGGCTCGAGCCGCGCGAGAATGCCGGATCGTGGATCTCCAAGGCCGGGAAGCTGATCACCGGCGCCTGAGCGGCGCGTCACCATGCTCTCCAGACTGTCGATCCGCGATATCGTTCTGATCGAGAAGCTGGACATCGACTTCTCGTCCGGCCTTTCGGTCCTTACCGGCGAAACCGGCGCCGGAAAATCCATCCTGCTCGACGCCTTGTCGCTGGCGCTTGGCGCCCGCGGCGACGCTTCGCTGGTGCGGCATGGCGCGGCACAAGGCCAGATCATCGCCGTGTTCGACGTGCCGCGCAACCACGCGGCTCGCATGTTGCTTGCCGAGAATGCCATCGAGGACGACGGCGAAATCATCCTGCGCCGCGTCCAGACGGCTGACGGCCGCACGCGCGTGTTCGTCAACGACCAGCCGTCCAGCGTGACGCTGATGCGCGACATCGGCCGTGCGCTGGTCGAGATCCACGGCCAGCATGACGAGCGCGCTTTGGTCGATCCCGGCGCCCATCGCGAGTTGCTCGACAGTTTCGGCGGCCATCTCGGCGCTGCTCGGGCAACCGGCGAGGCGTGGCGGCATTGGCGTACCTGCGAGCAGGAATTTTCACGGCACCGGGCCAAAGTCGAAGCAGCTGCCCGTGAGGCCGATTATCTGCGTGCAGCGGTCGCCGAATTGACCAGGCTCGATCCGCAACCTGGCGAAGAGACCGAGCTGGCCGAATTGCGCGCCTTGATGATGCGTGCCGAAAAGATCGCCTCGGAAATCCACGATGCGCAGGATGTGCTCTCGGGTCCGTCCTCGCCCTTGCCGCAGCTGGCCAGCCTGCTCAGGCGGCTGCAGCGCAAGGTCACCGAAGCGCCCGGGCTGCTCGAGGATGTCGTCAAGTCGCTCGACGAGGCGATGCTGTCGCTCGACGCGGCGCAGTCGGGCGTCGAAGCAGCACTTCGCGCCACCGAATATGATCCGCAGCGGCTGGAGAAGGCTGAGGAGCGGCTGTTTTCGCTGCGTGCCGCCTCGCGCAAGCACAGCGTCGCCGTCGATGACCTGGCGCAATTGCGTGACACCATGGCTGCCGACCTTGCCGATCTCGACGCCGGCGAAGAGCGCCTGCAGGCGCTGGAGAAACAGGCTGCGGCGGCGCGCCAGGCCTATGACATTGCAGCGGCCCAGCTGTCGTCGCTTCGCCATGCGGCGGCTGTCGGGCTGAGCAAGGCGGTGATGGCCGAACTGCCGGCGCTGAAGCTCGAACGCGCCGAGTTCATCGTCGAGATCGCAAGCGATGCCGAGAGCCGCATGGAAGAAGGCATCGACCAGGTCGAGTTCTGGGTGCGGACCAATCCCGGCACCAGGCCCGGCCCTATGATGAAGGTCGCTTCCGGCGGCGAGCTTTCGCGCTTCCTGCTGGCGTTGAAGGTCGCGCTGGCTGATCGCGGGTCGGCGCCGACCTTGGTCTTCGACGAAATTGACACCGGCGTCGGCGGCGCGGTTGCCGACGCCATCGGCCAGCGGCTGGCGCGGCTGGCAAAACGCGTGCAGGTGCTTTCGGTTACGCATGCACCGCAAGTGGCGGCGCGCGCGGCGACGCATTTCCTGATCTCCAAATCGGGCGGTGCCGACAGGGTCTCGACCGGCATCGCCGAGATGGACCGGGCGGCACGGCAGGAAGAGATCGCACGCATGCTCGCCGGCGCCACCATCACCGACGAGGCGCGTGCGGCGGCCGAGCGGCTGCTGCGGGAGAACACCGCGGCAGCGTAGAGCTGTTCATCGTTTCACCGAAACGCCGAACCGCTCTACCTCTTTGTTTCTGCGCAGTTCCGGACGGAAAACCGTTTCACACTTTTCCTGGAATTGCTTGTCTTATGACTTTCGCTGCCGAATGGGTCAGAAAGGAACGCTGAGAGAGGGTAGCCGCCCTCCCTCAGCGGCGAGGGTCGGATCGGTGGAATTGCTGACCGTTTGACGGGTCGAGCTAGAGCCTTTCACGTTTTGATGGAAGCGTAGCCGGCGTTTGCGAAGTAGTTGTTGCATTCGGTTGCCTCGATCGTTTCAACGAG
>NZ_JAMYOE010000018.1:0-113961 GCF_040319695.1 Mesorhizobium sp. M0898
GCCTCCACTCCAGCCAGCATCTTGAATCACAAAACCGACTGATCCGGAATCCCCTTCGATTCCGTCAAATCAGGAACCGCTCTAGAGTCGGATCGCCCTCGTCTTTCCCTTGAGGCCTGAACGGATACCCGGAGTTCGGCTCCGAATGACAAGCACAGGACAAGTGAAAGATGACCAACGATACCATCGGGATCGACATATCGAAAGACCATCTCGACGCCCACAGGCTGAGCGACGGCGCGAGCCGGCGTTTTGCCAACGACAGCCGCGGCCACAAGGCGTTCATGAGCTGGTTGAGCCCGAGCCGGTTGGACCCGCCCGGCGTACGCATCGTCTATGAGCCGACAGGTCCATATCACCGGGCCTTTGAGCGGAAGCTGGCGGCGGCTGGCCTTGCGCTGGTCAAGGTCAACCCACGCCAAGCCCGGCGCTTCGCCGAGGCCACCGGCAGGATCGCCAAGACCGACCGGCTGGACGCCGCCATGCTGGCGCGCATGGGCGCTCTTCTCGACCTCGAAGCACGACCGGTGCGCAGCCCGATCCTCAATGACCTCAAGGACCTGCACATGGCGCGCGAGGCGCTGGTGAAGAACCGGACGGCGGCGAGGAACAGGGCCAAGGCGCTAACCCTTCCCATCCTCAAGCGCCACAATGCCCAGCAGCTCAGGCAGATCGAACGTCAAATGGCTGCTGTCGAAAAGGAGATCACGGCGCTCATCCAGTCCGATCCCGATCTCTCCCGTCGCTTCGCTATCCTCGTCTCGATCCCGGGCGTCTCGGCAATCACCGCCTTCGCGCTTCTCATCGAAATGCCCGAACTCGGCACGCTCGGTCAGGGTCAGGCTGCTTCCTTCGCGGGCCTCGCTCCCGTCGCACGACAGTCCGGCAACTGGATCGGCCGCGCCTTCATCCGCGGCGGGCGAGCCAATGTCCGACAGGCACTCTACATGCCCGCCCTCGTCGCCATGCGCTTCAATCCCGATCTAAAGGCAAAATACCACCAGCTCACGGCCGACGGCAAAGCCTCAAAACTCGCCATCACAGCCATCATGCGAAAGCTCATCATCCTCGCAAACGCACTACTCAGGGACAATCGGACCTGGACACCATCTCTCCCTTGACCAACACGGATACTCCAGGCGAGTTCGTTTCCGGCGCTCGTGACCTGAGTCAGAGTATGGCGCCATCCTGCTGTTCAGGAATGATTTTCTGTGTCTGGTCTCTCCCTCATGAGAAAATCCTGTTCTATTGTGTCGCGCCACCGTGGAGGGAGCAGTGCATGGACGAAAAACCAGTCGATTCGCTCAGCGAAAGCGAGGCGGCAAGCGAGTTGAAGCGGTTGGCGCAGGAGATCGCCGAGCACGACCGGCGCTACCATGGCGAGGACGCGCCGACAATCACGGATGCGGAATATGACGCGCTGACCCGGCGCAACCTCGCCATCGAGCAGCAGTTCCCGCATCTTGTGCGCGAGGATTCGCCCTCACGCAGGGTCGGCGCGCCGCCGGCGGAAGGTTTTGCAAAGGTGCGCCACGCGGTGCCGATGCTCAGCCTCGCCAAGGCCTATACCGACCAGGACGTCGCGGACTTCATAGAACGGGGCCGGCGATTCTTTGATCGCGACAAGGAGCTGAACATCGCCTTCACGGCTGAGCCGAAGATCGACGGGCTATCGGCTTCCCTGCGGTATGAAGGCGGTGTGTTCGTGCAGGGGGCAACGCGCGGCGACGGCGTCGTCGGCGAGGACATCACCGCCAATCTCAAGACCATCGCCGATATTCCCAAGACCTTGAAGGGACCGGACTGGCCCGAGGTCATCGAAATACGCGGTGAGGTCTATATGACCTACGCGGAATTCGAGGCGCTGAAGCAGCGTTCGGCGGCGATAGGCGGCCAGGATTACGTCAATCCGCGTAACACGGCGGCCGGATCGCTGCGCCAGAAGGACCCGTCCGTTACCGCCAGCCGCAACCTCAAATTCTTTGCCTACGCCTGGGGCTATACTTCAAAGGATCCAGCTCCGACCCAATACGATTCCGTGCAAAAATTCGCGGAGTGGGGGTTCAAGGTCAGTCCGCTGATGGTCCGGGCAAAGTCGGTCGACGAACTGATCGCGCATTATCACCTTATCGAGGCCCAGCGCTCATCGCTCGGCTACGACATCGACGGCGTCGTCTACAAGGTCGACCAATTGGAGTTGCAGCGCAGATGGGGCTTCGTCACCGGCGAACCACGCTGGGCGATCGCTCATAAATTTCCGGCCGAACAGGCGATGACGACCGTGCTCAGGATCGACATTCAGGTCGGCCGTACCGGTACGCTGGCGCCCGTTGCCCGGCTTGCGCCCGTCACGGTCGGCGGCGTCGTGGTCGAAAATGTCACGCTTCACAACGAAGACTACATCAAGGGTCTGGACAGCAACGGCCAGCCGATCCGCGACGGCAACGACATCCGTATCGGCGACACGGTGGTCATCCAGCGGGCAGGGGACGTCATTCCGCAGATCGTCAGCGTCGTCGTCGACAAGCGTCCGCCAGATGCCGTGCCCTACGAATTCCCGCACAAATGTCCGATCTGCGGCTCACCCGCAACGCGCGAGATCAACGAGAAGACCGGCAAGGAGGATTCCCGCCGACGGTGCACCGGCGAGCTGATCTGCCCCGCGCAGGCCGTGGAAGGATTACGCCACTTTGTGTCGCGCGGCGCCATGGATATCGAAGGCCTGGGCGCTGAAAACATAGACCTGTTCTTCAATGCCGGGTTGGTCAAGACTGCCGCCGATATCTTCACCCTCCGGGATCGCCGTCCCGCCGTCACCAAGGCGCTGGCGGAGCGACGGGAGGAGCAGGCCAGGCAGCGCGAGGCCGCATCGGGCAAAACGCGCAAGAATGTACGCAGCGTCGACGAACGCAACTATGACGGCCTCGACAAGCTCTTCGCTGCCATCGACGCCCGCCGCGAACCGGAACTTGATCGCTTCATCTTTGCGCTGGGCATCCGCCATATCGGCGAAACGACGGCCGCTGTGCTTGCTCGAACCTTCTCGACGATCGAGGAGTTGATCCGCATTGGCAAGGAGACAGCAGCGGCAGCCGATCCACACACCGTTTTTCCTTCGATCAACGGCATCGGCGATACGGTGATAGGCGCGCTTCGCGATTTCTTCGGCAATGAACGCAACGACGCCGTGCTTGAAGCGCTGCTCACACAGGTCCACCCGAAGCCGTACATTGTGAACGTCTCAGCCGATAGTGCGGTCGCCGGCAAGACAATCGTGTTTACAGGCACGCTGGAAAAGATGACGCGCCCGGAGGCCAAGGCGATGGCCGAACGTCTCGGCGCGAAGGTCGCCGGCTCGGTTTCTGCGAAGACCGATCTCCTGGTGGCAGGGCCAGGCGCCGGTTCCAAGCTGAAGGATGCGACCAAATTCGGCATCGAGGTGATCGACGAGGACACCTGGCTGCAGCGGATTGGCAAGGGCGGGTGATGGGTGCTGCGTTCAATGGATTTGGGCAAAAGGCCATTCCCTTCCTCAAGGCGCTGGATTTTCATCAGAGCCGGGAGTGGTTTTTGGAAAATCGCGATCTTTTCGAGCGCGACCTGCGCGATCCCTTCGGCGATCTGGTCGAGACGCTCTCCGAGCGCTTCACGGCATTGGGGCTCGGCCTGCGCGGCGACCGCAAGAAATCGCTGTTCCGGATTAATCGCGACGTGCGTTTTGCCAAGGACAAACGGCCTTATAACCGGCATTTGTCGGCGATCCTTTCGCCCGACGGCACCAAGATGGAACAGGGCGTGTTTTACGTCCATATCGGGCTGGAGCGCTGCTTTGCCGCCATTGCCTGGTGGCAGCCCGGACCGGAGCTATTGCTGGCGCTGCGCAACGCGATCGCGAAGCGGCCCGCTGAATTCCGTAGCCTCGTTGCGGCGCTGAAGAAGAACGGCCTCGAGCTCGACCCGGACGGCTGCATGAAGCGCACGCCGCGCGGCTTCGAGCATATCGCCGAGCCCGATCTCGCTGCCGCGATCCGCAACCGGCATTTTGCCGTCCGGCACGCAATCGAGCCGGCGGATATCTACGGAGCTGGATTGGTCGACGAACTCGTCGACTTCGTCATGCAGGCAAAACCGCTGCTTGACTGGGGCAGGGCGATCGAAGGCAAGGCTTCGCCGCGCTAGGCTCGGAAGCGAGCTTGCCGCGACGCTTCAGCCATCATTTCCGCTGATCGTTTGCCTCAAGCAAATTGGTGTGACAAGCCGGGCCGCTCTCTCTACATACGGCCGTTCCCAAGGAGCGATCGATGTCGGCGGAAGCAATCTCCGAAAACGGAGCGAAAAGCGATTTCTGGGACGGCGTGCGGCTCAGCATGCCCGTCGTGGTGGCGTCGGCGCCGTTTGCGTTGCTGTTCGGAGCGCTCGCAGTCGACAACGGGTTTTCCGTGCTCGAAGCGTTCCTGATGAGCGCAACGGTGTTCGGCGGCGCCAGCCAGATGGTCGGCATCGAGCTGTTCGGCCAGCATGTCGCGCCGTGGCTGATCGTGCTGTCGATCTTCGCCGTGAATTTTCGCCATGTGCTCTATTCGGCTGGCATCGGCCGGCGCATTGCGCATTGGCCGCTGGTGCAGCAGGCGATAGGCTATTTTGTGCTGACCGATCCGCAGTTCGCGGTGGCCGAGCGCAAGGCGGAGGCCGGCGAGACCGTCGGGTTCACCTGGTATATGGGGCTTGGGCTGCCGGTCTATGTGTTCTGGATCATCGAAAGCGCGCTCGGCGCGATGTTCGGCAAGCTTATTCCCGACACCCATGCGTTGGGCATCGATTTCCTGCTGCCGATATATTTTCTCGGCCTGGTCATGAGCTTCCGCAAGCGGCCGCTGTGGCTGCCGGTGGTCGTCGCCAGCGCTGCCGCCTCCATCATTGCATACAAAACGGTCGGCTCGCCCTGGCATGTCTCCATAGGTGCGCTGGCCGGCGTGCTGCTCGCCGTCATCCTGCCGCCCCGCCACAGCGGCGTGGAGGCACGGCCATGAGCACGACCTTGTGGATCATCGTCGCCGGTTCCATCGCGACCTATCTGACCCGCATCGGCGGTCATCTGGTGATCTCGCGTTTCGATCAAATCCACCCGCGCGTCGAAGCCGGGCTCAGCGCCGTGCCGGCGGCGGTGCTGACCACGCTGGTGGCGCCGGCGGCGCTCAGCGCCGGGCCGGCGGAATGGGCAGCCTTGATCGTCGCCGGCCTTGTCTCACTGCGCGGCGGCCTTATGGCGATGTTCCTGGCGGGTGCTGCCGTGCTGATCCTCGCGCGGCAGCTCGTCGGCTGATCGACTTTTGCCTTGGCGGCGAGAGCACACATGCGCTTTACCGCAGCGACTATTGCCGCGCCGACCCGCGACAGGCTCAGCCGGATCGCCTCCGCTCTCTCCTGGTGGGCGCCACGCACGGCGTCGCTATAGAGCGCTTCGCGCTGCTTCGGCGTCAATGCGCTTAGATCGATCGGCTGGATGCCGAAGGGCTCACGCGACATTTCCATCTCCCCTGGTTTGCCGTGTTGATCGGCAGCTACACCGGCGATTTACGGGAAGGGCATAATCAGTTAAAATGAATAATTAAGATCGTTATGTTCTCCAGGAGAGATGTATGGATTTGGCCGATCTGCGCATCTTCCGCACGGTGGTGCGCGAGGGCGGAATCACCAGGGCGGCGGAAAAACTGTTTCGCGTGCAGTCGAACGTGACCACACGCATCCGGCAGCTCGAGGAGGATCTCGGCGTGCAGCTGTTTATCCGGGAGGGCAAGCGCCTGCACGTATCGCCGGCCGGTCACAGATTGGTCGGCTATGCGGATCGGCTGCTGGCGCTTGCGGAGGAGGCGCGAACGGCGATGCTCGATCCACGCCCGCGCGGCACTCTTCGCCTAGGTGCCATGGAGAGCACCGCCGCGGCACGGCTTCCAAGTCTGCTCGCCGAATACCATGCACGGCATCCCGAAGTGGAAATCCAGTTGCGCACCGGCAATCCGCAGGTTCTCGCGACCGCCATGCTTGCCGGCGAACTCGATGCAGCCTTCGCCGCCGAGCCGATCGCTGACGTTCCGTTCGAAAAGCTGCCCGCATTCCACGAGCAGCTGGTCATTGTCTCGGCGGCATCGCGCGTTTCGGTCGAAGACCACCTGGACATGCCCAAAACCATGATAGCCTTCGAGCACGGCTGTCCGCACCGCAAGCGGCTGGAACAATGGTATGCGCGCAGAGGGTTCATGGCCGAGAAAACCATCGAGCTTGGTTCATACCATGCCATCCTTGGTTGCGTGGTGGCTGGCATGGGCATAGCGCTGATGCCGAAAAGCGTGCTTTCGGGTTTTCCGGAAAGCCGCTGGCTAAAGCTGCACGAACTGCCCGCTGACGAAGACAATGCCGTCACGGTGTTGTTCTGGCGCAAGGGAGCCGGTTCTCCCAACGTCACCGCTTTGCAGGCACTGCTTGCGGAGCAAAGCCTGTCAACCGGCGTTGTCGCCGCGGCTATTGCTTGAAGTCGTGCGGCAGCGGCGCGGTTGCCTTTTCCAGCCAGGCCAGCGTTTCGCCGTCGAGCATCGGTCCGATCTCGGCCAGTACGCGCGCATGGTATTCGTCAAGCCAATGCAACTCGTCGCGGGTTAAAAGGTCCGATCGGACCAGCCGCTTGTCGATCGGCGCCAGCGTCAGTGTCTCGAAGCCGTGCATGGCGATGTCGCCGCCCTCGATTGCCTCGGCCGGTGTCACCAGAACCAAGTTCTCGATGCGGATGCCGTAGGAACCTTCCTTGTAATAGCCGGGCTCGTTGGAGACGATCATGCCGGCCAGCAGCTTCTCGGTACCGGTCTTGGCGATACGCTGCGGGCCCTCATGCACGGCAAGATAGGAGCCGACACCGTGCCCGGTGCCATGGGCGAAATCGCAGCCGTGTCTCCATAGCGCCAGGCGCGCCACTGCATCGATTTCGGAGCCGCGCGTGCCCTGGGGGAAGCGCAGCATGGAGATGCCGATCATGCCTTTCAGCACCAGCGTGAAGCGCTCGCGCATCTCCTCGGTTGGCGCGCCAATCGGAACCGTGCGGGTAATGTCGGTGGTGCCGTCCTGGTACTGCCCGCCGGAATCGAGCAGGAACAGCTCGCCATCCCCCAGCTTGCGATTGGTGGCGCGGGAGACGCGGTAGTGCATGATAGCGCCGTTAGGACCAGCGCCGGAGATGGTATCGAACGATACGTCGCGCAGCGGCATCTGCGTTTCTTCGCCGGTCTGACGGCGCGTCTCCTCAAGCCTGGTGACAACGGCGATTTCGTCGAGCGTGCCGGGCTTCTGGCGGTCGAGCCAGCACAGCAGCTTGGCGACCGCGGCGCCGTCGCGGCGATGTGCGGCGCGTGCGCCGGTGATCTCAGCTTTGTTCTTTGTTGCGCGTGGAATGCGGGCCGGATCGGGCACGGCAATGACGGTGCCGCCATTATCCTCGACCAGCATCCTGAGCTTGTCCGCCGCTAGAACCGGGTCCAGCGCGATTTTTGCGCCGCCCTTGGCCCGGGTGACGATTGCCGTTTCGAATTCACCTGGGTCGTGCAATTCGGCGAGCTGCGTCAGGTAGGCCGCGACGGTGCGCGAAAACTTGCGCTGATCCATGAAAAGCAGATGCGAGCCGTCGGCGGCGAGCACGGCAAAGCCGAGCGCCAGCGGTGTGTGCGGTACGTCGCCGCCACGGATGTCGAACGCCCAGGCAATGGAGGAGGGGTCGGTCAGCACGGCATGGGTGGCGCCGTCCTTCTCGATGGCCGCTGCCAGCCGCACCAGCTTGTCCTTGGCCAGTTCGCCGGCAAAGCCGATCGGGTGGATCTCGACCGGCGCCAGTGGCGGCCCGGGCTGGTCCTGCCAGATGGCGTCGATTGGATTTTGTTCGAGCGGCTCCAAAGTCGCGCCGGACTTCTCGGCCGAGGCCTTCAGCGCCTTGACGTCACTGATCGTATGGAGCCACGGATCGAAGCCCAACCGCACGCCCTTGCCGAGATTATCCTTGATCCAGTTGGCCGGCGGGTTGTCGACAAGGCTCTCGATCGAAAAGATGTCGAGATCGACCTCCTGGCGCACCTGCAGCGTGTAGCGCCCGTCGACAAACATGACGGCGCGCTCGCCAAGCACAATGGCGACGCCGGCCGAGCCGCTGAAGCCGGTCAGCCATTTCAGCCGTGCCGAGCGGTCGGCGACATATTCGCCCTGGTGCTCGTCGGCACGGGGCACGATGAAGCCATCCAGCCCGTTCGCCGCCAACCATTGGCGCAGCATTGCCACGCGCGGCTTGCCAACGGCCGGATCGCCGGCGGAATCGAAGGTCTGGAACATGTCGGCTCTCCTCGAATGCTGGCGCGACCGTAGCGCATGACTTCGAAAATCGGAATCGATTTTCGGACCGATCATTCCCGGTTGCTGCGTGTCTCTTTGCGCATGGACGCCATGCAGAATCGACGATTTCAAAAAGCGTCAGCGGAGCTTACCTTCTTAATGTGGAGGAAAAGTCCTGTTGCCCTGCAAAGGAGACCGTCATGTCCACGATTTCACCTAGACGCGGATTTTTCAAAAACGCTGTGAAAGCGCTGATCGAAGCTCGCCAGCGCGAAGCGAGCCGGTATGTAAGCGGCGTTCTGCTTGGCTTTGACGACGAAACGCTGAAAGCTCACGGCTACGATCGCGAACAGCTGAAGAAAGCGGCGAACTCGCGCTAAGTCCGAGCGGATTCCGGCTTGCGTTGAAGGCGTCGCGCCTCAGCGCTTGAGGTGAATCGTCACCCAGCCCTCGCGGTGCAAGGTGCGGACGTGCCGGAATTTCTGGCCGACATAAGCCGCGATTACCGCATCGCGCTGGCGCTCGAGGATGCCCGACAAAACAATCGAGCCACCGAGCGCGATATGCTCCGCCATTTGCGGCGCCAGGCGCATCAGCGGCCGCGCCAATATGTTGGCGACGATCAAGTCGAAGGGCGCGCGCGCGGCAAAGATCGGGTGGTGGAATCCGGGCGCCGTCACTGTTTCGACGAGCCCCTTAACATGGTTCAGGCGCGCATTGGCGGCGGCCACCTTGACGGCGACCGGGTCGATGTCGGTCGCCAGCACCGGTATATGCGCGAGCCTGGCCGCTGCGATCGCGAGCACCGCGCTGCCGGTGCCAAGGTCGAGTGCGTTGCACGGATGCTCGCGCCGTACGACCTGCTCCAGCATTTCGAGGCAGCCGGCGGTGGTGCCGTGATGGCCGGTGCCGAAAGCAAGGCCGGCCTCGATCTCTATGGCGATTTCGCCGCTGTGGCGCTTCCTGCGGTCATGCGCGCCATGGACGAAGAAGCGCCCGGCCCGCACCGGCTTCAATCCCTCCAGCGAGCGCGCCACCCAGTCGATGTCGGGCAGCGTTTCGCGCGCTATAGGCTTCGACAGCGACAGTCCGGCAAGTACATCCCTGAGCCGCGCCTCGACCGCATCGACGTCGTCGCCGGCATAGAGCGACACTTCGTGGATGTCGCGGTCCTCGTCGACCTCGAGCACTGCAATCGGCAGGCCCTCATCGTCGAACGCCGCACCGAGCGCCGCGAAGATGCGATCAGCCTCGATCTTGCCCGCGGTGAAATACAAACGCGTCTGCGTCATTACCGGATGTGTCAACCTTCCGCCGCCAGCCGTTTGAGCTTGGCGATGGCGGCGTCCGGGCTTTCGCCATAGGCAATAGTGCCGGCGAAATCGCCCTTGGCATTGAGCAGCAGCACCGAAGCGGTGTGGTCCATCGTGTAGTCGCCGTCGTTCGTGTCGACTTTCTTCCAGTAGATGCCGAAGGACTTGGCCATGGCGTGGACCTTATCCGGATCGCCTGATATGCCGAGGATGCGATCGGAGAAATTGCTGACATAGGTGTTCATGATTTCCGGCGTATCGCGCTCCGGGTCGACCGTAACGAAATAGGCACGCAGGTTCTTGCCGTCGTCGCCCATCGTCTTCAGCCAGCCGGCCAACTCGAAAAGCGTGGTCGGGCAGACTTCCGGACAATGCGTGAAGCCGAAGAAGACGACGCTGGGGTGGCCGCGAAACGCGGCTTCGGTGACCGGCGCGCCCTTCTGGTCGACCAGCGTGAACGGTGCTCCGAACGGCTCGCCGCCATAATGTCCGCGGTACCAGTCGAAGGTGAGCCAGCCGATGCCAGCGGCCATCAGGACGAGAATACCGACCAGAATTGAACGCATCATCAGTGAAGTCCGTCGTTATTTCCATCGGGCGCCGGGTTGGCGCCGTGAAGGCCCTGGCTTGGCGAACACTCTTAGCGGTTCGGTCGCGCCGACGCAAAGATGTCGCGTTGCCGCAACCGGCAATCCTGTGGGAGGCGATCTGCTTGCAAAGCGCTGCCGTTCGTCCCACCTGAGGTCGGCAAAATTCGAACCGCAGGAGGCCTCTTTGCGAAAACTGATTGGCGGCGTGTTAGCCGCATGCCTGGTCATTGGCGCCGGCGCGGCCGCCGCCGAGGAAGTCGGCAAGGTCGGCGTCGATTGGCTCGGCAACGATATCATCGTCGAGGCGATCAAGGATCCGAAGGTCGAGGGCGTGACCTGCCACGTCTCGTATTTCGACCGTGGCATGATCGACCGCCTGCAGAAAGGCAACTGGTTCGAGGACCCGTCCGATTCCTCGATCTCCTGCCGCCAGACCGGGCCGATCACCATTGGCGACATCGACATGAGCGAGGCCGGCGAGGAGGTGTTCAAGCAAGGCATCAGCCTGATCTGGAAAAAGCAGGTGGTGAACCGCATCTACGACAAGGCCAACGAGACGCTGATCTACCTGTCGCATTCGCGCCAGGTGCAGGATGGCTCGGCAAAAATGTCGGTCACCACCGTGCCGCTCTACGGCCAGAACGTGGTGTGGACCAGCGGCAAGCCGAAATAGAGACTGAAGGTGCTACGGGGGCCTTGGCGCGTCCAAGCGGATGCGCGGCGCTGCACTCGGCTTGCGAGACTTTGCGCGCGGGCGTAAAGCGCCCGCATGGACCGTCCCGAACACCTTGTCCTGAAAGATCCCGAGCCGCGCATCCACCCGACGGCGGAGCTGAAGGCGTGCAAGCTTGGACGCTATGCGTCGATCGGCGAGCGCGTCATCTTACGTGAAGTCATGGTTGGCGACTTCTCCTACTTCGAGCGCCACGCCGAGGCGATCTATACGACGATCGGCAAATTCTGCTCGATCGCCGCCAACAGCCGCATCAATGCGCTGGAGCATCCGGTCGAGCGGCTGACGCAGCACAAAATCAGCTATCGGCCCAACGAGTACTTCCGCTGGCTGGGTGTCGATCAGGCATTCCGCGACCGGCGGCGGGCGAGAGCCGTCAGCATCGGCCACGATGTCTGGATCGGCCATGGCGCCGTGATCATGCCGGGCGTGGCGATCGGCAATGGCGCGATCGTCGGTGCCAACTCGGTGGTGACGCGCGACGTGCAGGCCTATGCAATCATCGCCGGCGTTCCGGCCACGCCATTGCGGCAGCGCTTCAGCGCGGGAACTGCGGCCCGGATCGAACGTCTTGCCTGGTGGGACTGGCCGGTCGAGAAACTGGCCAGGGCAGTCCCCGACATGCAGGCCTTGCCCATCGAGGCTTTCCTCGACCGCTGGGAAAACGGCGCCCCCTGACTTCGGGGCGTATCTGCAAGCGGTCCGACGGCCTGCGCGATCTGCTCCTCCAACAATGTACCCGCGATCTTCCGCCACGAGGGAACCAGGAGCGGCTGCCAACTGTTTCTGCAGACACAATGAACTCGGCTTCCGTCCGGGTTCGTCGCCCGGCTGTTGAGGGAGTTTGAATGATTGAGAAGCTTTTCACCAGGATCGCCAACAACGTCGCCCATTTTGCCGGCCTGCCGCCGACGTTTGCCGTCTGTTTCCTGATCATCGTCGTCTGGGCGGCAAGCGGGCCGATGTTCGGCTTTTCGGACACCTGGCAGCTCGTCATCAACACCGGCACGACGGTCGTCACCTTCCTGATGGTGTTTCTCATCCAGAACACCCAGAACCGCGATGGCGCCGCGATCCAGGCGAAGCTCGACGAATTGATCCGGGTCAGCACAGCCCAGAACACCTTCATCGGTATCGAACACCTGACTGAGACCGAGGTCGAAGAGATCCGCAAGAAATGCGAACAGGCAGCGAAGCGGCATGATCAGAAGCTTGCCGAGTTGGCAGCCGAGAAAGCCATGGCGAAGAAGCGGAACACGAAGAAGCACGCAGCGGCGTGATATAAAGGTCCGGCGCATACCTGCGAAGATCGGATCCGATTCTTTGCTACGGTGATCTTCGGTTCGGGATCATGCGCTGCGTGTCATGAATGCCGCGAAAGCATCCTTGTAGTCCGGATGCCAGCGCGACAGAGCAGGACGGTTCTCAATGATATCGCCAATTGCCCAGGCCATGCGCTTTTCGTCCATGGGCCGGGTCGCCTCGTTATCGGGACACAGGATGTAGAAATCGCCACGCAGCAGCGAGGCCAGCATGAAGTCGATGACCTGCTCGCCGGTCCAGGCGCCGGCCGGCTTTTCGGTCGCACCTTCGGTCAGGCCGGTAAAAGTAAACCCGGGAATGAGCAAATGCGCCGCGACATTGGCGCCGGGCTCGTTGCGCAGCGCGTGTGCAAGGCCCTCGGTATAGGTCTTCACGCCAGCCTTGGAGACGTTGTAGGCGAGGTTGCCAGGCGGCGTGGTAATGCCTTGCTTGGAGCCGGTGTTGACGATCAGGCCGGGCTTTCCCGCCGCCAGCATGCGCGGCGCGAAGGCCTCGACGCCATGGACGACGCCCCAGAAATTGATGTCCAGCAGTCGCTTCCAGGCGTCACGGTTCTCCCAGGGCTTGCCGGGGTTGTTGCCGACGCCGGCATTGTTCATCAGCAGCGAGACGTCGCCGAAAGTGCCGGATGTCCGTTCGGCCAGCCGGTCGAGGTCTTCGGCCTTCGAGACATCGGTGGCGACGGCAAGTACGGCGCTCTGCCCGCCGATAGCAGCGACGGCGCGGGCAGCCTCATCAAGGCGTTCGCCGCCGATATCGGCCAGCACGATCTTCATGCCCATCGCCGCCAGCCGTTTGGCGGCGGCAAGGCCGATGCCGCTGGCCGCGCCGGTAATGACGGCGACATTGCCGGAGGCAAGTGCAGGCAGGGCGGTCTGGATCTCGGCGTCGGTGGTCATGATTTTCTCCTGTTCTGGCCGCGGCGAACTTAGCGCGGAAAAAGGCTCGCGCAAGCCGGTCCCGGCATCTTCGGGTTGACCGCATCGGCGGGCGCTGCGCATGCTGATATCGAAAAAGGAGACCTGACGATTGACCGACTGGATCGAGATCCTGAAAGAACAGACCGCCACCGGCGACCAGATGAGCCGCGAAGTACCGCAGATGCTCGCCAATCCCGACATCAGCGAAGCGCAAGTTATGACGCTGTTTTCGGCGCTCGAAAAACAGGCCGAATTCGTCGAAAAGCTGCGTATGGCGCTGGAAAAATTCGGCCATGATTTTTCAGTGATCAAGGCGGCCGAGCGGCTGGAGGAGCGCTACGCCGACCTTGCCGCTTCGGTAGCGGAAAAGCTGAAAGCAATGCGAGGCTAGACGGGGCCTATTTCTCGATCAGCCGCTCGAAGCGTCTGTCCGGCACGAACCAGATCATCGCCACCAGGACATAGATCGAGACACCGATCCAGTGATTGACGAAGGTCAGCGCGATGGCGGAAAGATAGAGGACCAGCGAGATCTTTCCCTTGAGGTCATTGCCCAACGCCCTGGCGAAGAGAGTCTCGTTGCCGTGCAGTCGATGCAGGGCCATGGTGAGGATGTTGAAGCCGATGGCGCAGAGCGCCAGGTCGACGCCATAGACGGCAACCGGCACCGGCGCGAAATGGTTCTCACCCATGAAGGCTGTCGTCGCCGGCATCAGCGATAGCCAGAACAGCAGGTTGAGGTTCGCCCACAGCACGCGGCCGTCGACCCGCTGCACGGTATGGAACATGTTGTGCAAATTGTTCCAGTAGATGCCGACATTGATGAAGGACAGCACATAGCTGAGGAAGATCGGCCAGAGTGGTGCCAGCGCGGAAAAATCCTCGCCATGCGGCACCTTCAATTCCAGCACCATGATGGTGATGATGATGGCGACCACGCCATCGGTGAATGCCTCGACTCGTCCCTTGCCCATGAATCTCCCCTGACAATCCGCTGAAGTTAAAAGAGGATCTCGCTCAGCGCCATCGGCAAAGCTGCCAGACTTGTCAGGAGCAAGCCGGGGAGGGGGAACGGCTGACGCGAAAAAGGCGTTAGGATGTCAGATCCCGAACAGCAAAAGGTCGAAAAAATGACCGCTCACGCTCAAGTCATGACGCGCGATTACGAACTCGGCGGCCGCGCTGCAGCGGCCACCGTGGCCGCTATGATCGCGGCTCTTTTCGCCGGCAGCACGGCGCTGACGCCGCTTTACATCATCTACAAGCAGGTCTTCGGCTTCTCACAGATCACTTTGACGCTGGTCTACGCCGTCTATGTCATCGGCAATCTGGCGGCGCTGCTGATGTTGGGGCGTGTGTCCGATGTCATCGGGCGCCGTCCAATGGCATTGGCCGGGATGGCGGTGGCCGTGGTCAGCGCGGTGGTTTTCCTGTTCGCCGAAAATGTCGCATGGCTCGACATCGCCCGAATTCTGAGCGGACTGGGAATCGGCGTCGGCGCGGGCACCGGCACCGCCTGGCTCGCCGAATTGCTCCCGACCGACGACAAGTCACAGGCGGCGACGATTGCCACCAGCACCAATTTTCTCGGCCTCGGCCTCGGTGCGCTGGGAGCCGGGTTGCTCGCCGAATACGCGCCTTGGCCGCTCAGGCTGACATTCGTCGTCTACCTGGCGATGCTCGCGACTGTAACCCTGCTGGTCTGGCGCACGCGGGAAACCGTTTCGCGGCCGGGGAAACTGGCTGACGTTTCGATGCGGCCGCGCCTTTCCGTGCCCGATGCCATCCGCGCAAATTTCGTTGCGCCGGCGGTGACCGGCTTTGGCGCAATGGCGCTGGTCGGCTTTTATGCAGCACTCGCACCGAGCATTTTGGCGCAGCAACTGCAGGTAACCAACCATGCCGAAGCCGGCGCTCTGTTCTTTGAATTGGCGATCGTGACGGCCGCCACCATTGTAGCGACGGCACGTCTTTCGAGCCGAGCCACGATGTTCGCGGCGCTTGCGCTGATGATCCCAACCGTCGCGCTGATTGTTGCGGCGCAGGTCTTCGCCTCGATGACCATAATGATTGCCGGCACCGCCTTGTGCGGGGTGGCGGCAGCGCTCGGCTATCGCGGCGGCTTGCAAGTGGTGAACGAGATCGCGCCGGCGGACCGGCGCGCCGAAGTCGTCTCGGCCTTCTTCATCTGCTGTTTTTGCGGCAACGCGCTGCCGGTCATCGGCATCGGCGTTCTGTCGACGGTGGCAGGTGCGACCGCGGCAAGCGTGGCCTTTGCCGGCATGATTGTCGTCTTTTCCCTGGTCGCTCTCGGGTTTGGCGCGAAATACGCGCGCTGAGCCGACCTTTCAGCCGTTCGGTGTCTCGGGCGAAAGGTGCGCGCGCTGGCGCGGTACGCCGAGGCCGGTATCCGGCGGTTCGCCGGCAGCCGGCCGGCTCTCGATCATGTGCAGGCTGCGCCAGCGGCCGAAGCGATAATAGGCCGCGGCCAGCACGAGCGAGGTTATAGAGCCAGCCGGAAAGCTCCACCACAGAGCTTCCTCGCCGATCACGCTTCGGAAGAAATAGGCGAAGCTGGTGCGCACCAGCAGCACCGAGATCACCAGGATGATCAGCGGCGGCATCACCGCGCCGGTGGCACGCACGGTGGCGAAGAGCACGATGGTGATGCCGAACAGGATGAAGGACCACGACGCGATCTTGTTGATGTGAGTGGCGATGTCGATTGCTGCACTGTCGCTGCCAAGGAAGAGGCTGAGCACCGCGCGATCGAATACGAACAGCAGCGCGACGAGCATCCCGGTGAGCACAAGGTTGAAGCCGACGCCGGAGGTGGCGATGCGTCCAATCCGGTCCCAGCGCCTGGCGCCGACATTTTGCGCCGCCATGGACGACACCGCGGCGCCGATGGCGAGCGCCGGCATCTGGATATAGGTCCAGAGCTGTGCGGCTATGCCGTAGGCAGCTGCAACCTGCGAGCCGTACGAGTTGACCATGCCCATCACCGTCAGCGCCGCGGCCGAAACGACGATCATCTGCAGGCCCATCGGCACGCCCTTGAAGACGACGATGCGCAGCAGCGCCGGGTCCGGCCGCAGCAGAGCGAGATTAGGGCCGGCCAGCCGCAGCGGGTGCTTGCGCGCATAGAGCACAATCAGGATGGCAACCACGCTTACCGTCTGGCCGATCAGCGTCGAGGTGGCCGAGCCGGCGATGCCGAGTTCGGGGAACGGGCCGATGCCGAGGATGAGCAACGGGTTCAAAACGACGTCGAGCATGACGGCCAGCGCCATGAACAGGAAAGGCGTGCGCGAATCGCCGGCGCCGCGCAGCACCGTCATGACGAAGGACAGCAGGTTCATCATCGGCACGGCGAGGAAGATGATGCGCAGATAGGAGCGCGCCAGCGGCAACGCGTCGGCCGGCGTGCCGAGCGCATCGAGGATCGCATCGACCCAGATCCAGCCGCAGACCGCGAACACCACCGAGACGAGGAAGAAGAAGGTGGCGCTGGTTCCGACGATGCGCCGGGCTTCGGGCAGGTCACGAGCGCCGACGGATTGTGCGACCAGGATGGTCGCCGCCATGCCGATGCCGAAGACGGTGCCGAGGATGAGAAACAGCACGAGGTTGGCATTGGACGTGGCGGTCAGCGCCGCTTCACCGAGGAAACGGCCGACCCACACGGCATTTATCGAGCCGTTGAGCGACTGCAGCACATTGGAGCCGAGCACCGGCAGGGCAAACAGCAACAGGGTGCGCGGGATAGGCCCACTGGTGAGGTCGCCGGTCTGCCGGCGCGGGGGCATGTTGTCGTCCATGGCAGGCAACTCGGCGAAGGCTTGTCTGAGTCCGCAATGATTGCCGATTTAACGGGAGAGGTCGATGCGGCGCTGTAAATTCCGCCTGGCGTGCCTTGATCTAAGCATTTCTCAACCTTCCGGAATCGTATATTGATCCCGCACGCGTGGGGCCGCATTTTCCTGGATCTCATGGGTAGGCCGGGGGGCTCATGTCCGATATTCCGTTGTTTTTTGAGCGCCTGAACCGGCGCGCCTTTCTTGGTGCATCCGCTCTGGGCGCGGCCTCCGTGGCTCTTTCGTCGTGCACTACGACGGACGTGGCGGCGCCGGTGCCCGCGGCACCAAGCGATCCGGCTTTCGGCGATGCCGCAAGCATGTATGCCGCGCGCATGGACGAGGGCTATCAGCTGCCGGCAATCCCGGTAGCCAAGGTCGATCCGAAATTCGTGCGGCAAATCGTGGCCGACCCGACTGGAGAAAAACCCGGCACGATCGTCGTCGATACTTCCGAGCACTTCCTCTATCTGGTGCGCGACGGCGGCAAGGCAATTCGCTATGGCGTCAGCCTCGGCAAGGCCGGTTTCGGATGGACCGGCAGCGCCGTGGTACAGGCGAGGAAGAAGTGGCCGGTTTGGACGCCGCCGCCGGAAATGATCCAACGCCGGCCGGAACTGGCGAAATACAAGGACGGCATGCCGCCCGGCCCGCAGAGCCCGCTTGGTGCCCGCGCGCTGTATCTCTTCCGTGACGGCAAGGACACGATGTATAGGCTGCACGGCACGCCGGAGTGGGATTCCATTGGGAAGAACGCTTCCTCCGGCTGTGTGCGCTTCATGAATCAGGACATTATCGACCTCTACAGCCGCGTCGACGGCGTCGCGCCGGTCTTCGTGCGCCCGAACCTGTCGGCCGCCGGGAAGATCGCCGCCGTGTCGAACAGGACGGCCGAGCCGATCGATGCCGGCGTGCCAAAGGACGCGGAGATGTTGAGGTAAGTGCCTTCGACTGGATCGTCAGTCGCAGGTTTTGCAACGCACCAGGACACCGTCCTTGCGCGGGCGAGCCGC
The DNA here is from genome assembly GCF_040319695.1 of Mesorhizobium sp. M0898. Taxonomy (NCBI): domain Bacteria; kingdom Pseudomonadati; phylum Pseudomonadota; class Alphaproteobacteria; order Hyphomicrobiales; family Phyllobacteriaceae; genus Mesorhizobium; species Mesorhizobium sp. M0898. The sequence continues at coordinate 18,114 of NZ_JAMYOE010000018.1, forward strand.
AACTGAAGGGCACGACCGCTCAATCGCGCCAGCTCAGGCGGACGCGTTCCGCGCGTCCGCCTGTATGGGTGCCGCTACTTCTTGGCGAGGCCTGGGAGCGTGACCTGATAGACCAGGAACATGGTGTCGACATCGGCGCCATCCTCGGCCTTGTAGGCCGCGCCTACCTGGAAGCCGTCCTGCGTGAGGAAGTCATTGTCATTGGCGACGAACAGGAAATAGTCGTCGGGCAGTGTCGGATCGAGGACGCTCACCACCGACATCGCCTCCCACTTCTCCGAAAGGTTGTTGCGGTCGTTGGGCGCGCCATTGTGCAGCCCGAAGCGGCCGAGCTCGGTCTTGTCGTTGATGTCGATGAGCGGCGTCAGCTTGGCCGGCGTCACCGATGGATCGAGCTCACCCTTGGGCGCCAGCGGCTTGTCCTTGTCGAATTCTGTGCCGGCGACATCGGTTGCCGCAGACACATCGACGACGCTGATCTCGCGGTGGAGCGAGGTGTCGCCCTTCAGCCCCTGGCCATTGCCGCTGTCGCGCGCCAGCATCAGGAAGGTCTTGTCCGACAGCGCCACGATTTCGCTCTGCGCGGCGATCTTGGTTTTGCCCTTGGCATCGGTGAACACCGGCAGCGGCACGACATATTCATGCGCGAGCTTGAGCTGGCCGGGATCCGAGGCATCGTAGACCAGCGCGCGCGTGTTCTGACGCGTCGAGGCGGAATCGCCGCCATCCTGCCTTGGGGCCGACTGCAGCACGGCAATCAGGAACTTCCCGTCCGGCGTCAGCGCCATGCCTTCGAGGCCCTGGTTGTTCTGACGGCCGGTTTCGGGATCCTTCGGATCTGGGTCTGCCGCACCAGGTCCCGGATTGTTGGAAGCAAAGTTTGGCGTCCCGCGACGCATCGGGACAAGCGCCGCCGGCGGCTGCGTTGCCGACATCAGACGCCCATCGGCGGAGAAGCGGTAGATGTTCGGACCGTATTCGTCCGAGATGAACATCGTGCCGTCGGGCAGCCGTGCGATCGCTTCGTCATCGAGCGCGAGCTTGCCGTTGGCTTCGGGCAGGATCGGCATGTCGTCGGTCGCGGCACGCACGCCGTTGAGCGGATCGAGGCCGGTTGCGTCGGCGCCCTTGTCGTCGGTCAAAAGCACGGTGTCGGCAAGCGTCGCCTTGAGGCCCGATTGTTCCTGGCCGGTGGCCGGTGCCGCACCCGGCGCGATCGGCGCGAACTCGAGGGCGATCGTGTTGAGGCGCGGACGGTAATCGGTGGTGCCGACGACATTGTAGCCGCGATCCGGCAGCAGCCACAGCGAGCCCTTGTAGCCATCGGCGCCACGCGTCCAGCCGGCAGCGTCGATCGACATACCCGAGCCCGAGCCAAACGTCTCGCCGAACTTGTCCTTCTGGCTGGCCGGGATGCGGCCGACACCGACCAGGCCCTTGTTGACGAAGCTGACGCCGCCGACGGTCGCGGCGTTTTCAGCCAAGGCCGGGGTCAAGGCGGTGAACATCGCCAGCGCGACGGCGAGGGACGCGGTTCGGTGCAGGTTTTTCATGGATATCCTCTTTTGAGACAAAGCTGCCGGGATCTGAAAAAGCGCCGCGTGGCATCGAGGATGCCGCGAAAGCCTTCGGAGAAGCGATCTAGGACGCGAACATGATACTTGCGTGACAGTGCCGCGCTTGCTTGTCCCCCATGGTCGCAACTGGCCTGGGTATGGCGAATTCGTCGTCGCCGAGCGAGCAATTAACGACTTTACAAATAATCGTTATAATGTAAAATTATGACAATGAAAGGTCCCCGATGACTGCCTATCGTTTCGCCACCCGCCTCAATTCCTTTGCCTCGCGGCCACAGTCCGAGTGGCCCGATCTTGTCGGCAAACCGTCCATGCTGCAAATGGCGGCACGTGCGGCGAAGGTTGCGGAGTTGACCGATCTCGACCTCAACTTCCCCGACCATGTCGATGAAAAGCCTGCGGAAATAGCGCGCAAACTCGGCGATATCGGGCTTTCCATCAATGGTTTCGCCATGCGCTACTATTCCAATCCGGCTTTCAAGCTCGGCGCCTTCACCAACCCGGATCCTGCCATTCGCCGCGAAGCCATCGACCTGACCAAGGCCGGCATCGACGCCACGCGCGAGGCGGGCGCCAGCCTGATGACCTTGTGGCTCGGGCAGGATGGCTTCGACTATGCCTTCCAGGTGGACTACGCAGCGCTCTGGCAACACGAAATCGATGGCATTCGTGAAGTTGCGGCGCATGATCCGGGCTGCCAAATCAGCCTTGAATACAAACCCAACGAGCCGCGCTCCTACAGCCTGATGCCAGATGCGGCGACTACATTGCTGGCGATCCGCGAGATCGGCCTGCCAAATCTCGGCGTGACGCTCGATTTCGCCCATGTGCTCTATGCCGACGAGCAGCCGGCCTTTGCCGCAGCACTCGTGGCGCGACACAGCAAGCTGCTCGGCGTGCATCTCAACGACGGCTACGCCAAGCGCGACGACGGCCTGATGGTCGGGGCCGTGCATACGCTGCAGACGATCGAGCTGCTCAGGCAGATCCGTCGAGACGGCTATGCCGGCGCCATCTACTTCGACACGTTCCCCGACATGACCGGGCTCGACCCGGTCCACGAATGCGAAGTCAACATCGCGACTGTCAAGCGCATGCTGCGCTTCGTCGATCGGCTGGAAAAGGACAATCGCCTGTCCACTGCCGTCGACCGTCAGGACGCGGTCGCCTCGCAGGCCATCATCCAGGAAGCCATGCTCGGGCCGGCCAGCTGAGGCCGGCGGCATAGACCGTTTTTCAACAAGGGAGGAAGATCATGAAATTTCTACTTGCCACCGCTGCCGCTGCCCTGATGGCGCTGTCCATCGGCTCGGCTTTTTCCGCGGACCTCGCGCCGCTCAATTCCGACACCGAGAAGGATCGCATCGACTGGTCGCAGCTCGAGGCCAGGTTCGGGGCGTTCCCCAAGTTGCCCGAGGGTACCAAGGCGGGTGCGGTCTCCAAGACGCTGACCAATGAATACTGGCGCTCGCTGGGGGAGGGCTACAAGTCGTTCGGCGACCGCACCGGCGTGCCCGTCGTCTACCAGGCAGCGCAGAGCGAGGGCGACCAGCTCGGTCAGCTCACCATCGCCGAAGGCCTGGTCACACAGGGCTACAACGTGCTGCTCGTCTCGCCGCAGACCGACTCCAACCTGCAGCCGATCATGGAACAGGCCAAGGCGGCCAACGTGCCGGTGGTCAACGTCAACGACGCGGTCATCCCGCAGGCCGAGCATTATGTCGGTAATGTCCAGCGCGACAACGGCGTGCGCGTCGCCAAATGGTTCATCAAGAACCGGCCGGACGGCGGCAAGGTCGCCATCGTCGAAGGCCAGGCCGGCGTCTACGCCGCCGTCCAGCGCACCGATGGTTTCAAGACAACGATCACCGAGGCCGGCAAGTTCGACGTCGTCGCCAGCGTCCCCGGTAACTGGGATCGCCAGACCTCCTACGACGCGGCCACCAACATCCTGCAACAGCACCCCGACCTGATCGGCTTCTATGCCAACAATGACGGCATGGCGCTGGGCATCGTCGAGGCGGTCAAGGCTGCCGGGCTGCAGGACAAGGTTGCGGTCTTCGGCACCGACGGCATCTCCGACGCCTATGCCTCGATCCGCGCCGGCGAGCTGACCGGCACCGTCGATTCATTCCCGGTGCTGACCGGCGAGGTGGCGCTGGAATCTGCGCTGCGGCTGGTGGCCGGGCAGAAGCTGCCGCGCGTCGTTGCCACGCCGCAGGCGCTGATCACCAAGGACAATGCCGACCGTTACTCCGGCGGCGGCGATGCCGTGCGCAAGGCGCTGCTCGAGGACGCGGCAGCGGGCCAGTAGAGCAGGGCCGGCAGGTGCCGGCCTTGGGTCGGCACCTTGCCTGGAGAACCGAAGCAATGTCAGCGCGGCTGCAATTCGAGGGCATTTCCAAAGAGTTTCCGGCTGTGCGGGCGCTGAGCGAAGTGTCGTTTTCGGTCGGCGCCGGCGAGATCCATGGCCTGCTCGGTGAAAACGGCGCCGGCAAATCGACGCTGCTGCGCATACTGTCAGGCGTCTACCGACCGACGGCGGGAAGCGTGCTGATCGACGGCAAGCCGGTGATGCTGAACAATCCGGTCGCCGCACGCGCAGCCGGCGTGGCGATGATCCATCAGGAATTACAGCAGGTGCCACGCCTCAGCGTCGCCCAGAACATGTTCCTCGGCCATCCGTTGACGCGCGGCGGCGTCTTCGTCGCACGGCGCGAGCAGGAGAGCCGCGCTGCGGAAGCGCTGGCCGCCATCGACCCGACCATCGATCCGGCAGCCCCGCTTGGCAGCCTGAAGGTGGCGCAGCGGCAGATCGTCGAGATCGCGCGGGCGCTGCTCGACCGCGCCAGAATCGTGGCGATGGACGAGCCGACGTCGAGCCTCACGCCGAGCGAGTTCGAACGGCTGGCGGAAGTTATTGCCGGTCTGGCACGCGACGGTGTCGCGGTCGTCTATGTCTCGCACAAGCTGGACGAGGTGTTCGGCATCTGCCAGCGCGCAACCATCATGCGCGACGGCGTTGTGGTCGAAACCGTCGATCTTGCAAAGGTGTCGGAAAGGGCCGTCGTTTCGATGATGGTCGGCCGCGAGCTTGCCCAGGAACAACACCGCTCGCATGCTTCCCCCGAGATCAGGCTGAGCGTGCGTGGCCTCGCCTCGGCAACCAAGGTCCGTGACGTTTCGTTCGACCTGCATCGCGGCGAGGTGTTGGGCATTGCCGGCCTGGTCGGGTCGGGCCGCACCGAGCTGCTGCGGCTGCTGGCCGGCGCCGACCGGACCTCATCAGGCGCAATAGAGATCGACGGCAAGGCGGTAAAGCTTTCCAGTCCGCGCGACGCGATCGCGGCCGGAATCGGCCTGGTGCCGGAGGAGCGCAAGCGCGAAGGCATCGTGCCGTTGCGGTCGATCTCCAGCAACATGGCGCTGGCCTCGATGGGCGTGTTCGCGCCGCGCGGCGTCATCGATCACAAAAGGCTGAAACGGGTCGCGGCCGAGAAGATGAAGCGGGTCAATCTCAGGCCGTTCCTGCTCGACCGGCCAATTCGGCTGTTCAGCGGCGGCAACCAGCAGAAAGCGATCATCGGCCGCTGGCTGGCGGCGGGAACGCGGATCCTTCTGTTCGACGAGCCGACGCGCGGCATCGATGTCGGCGCCAAGGCGGAGATCTACCACCTGATCGAGGAACTCGCCGCCGAAGGCCATTCGGTAATCGTCGTGTCGTCCGAACTCCCCGAGGTGATCCGGCTCGCCGACCGCGTGCTGGTCATGCGCGACGGCACGGTCGCCGCCGAACTGGGCCGCGCAAGTCTCAGCGAACAGGCGATCGCCGCGTACGCCATACCCCAAACGGAGATTGAGGCCGGCAAGGCGCAAGGCCATCGGGCCGGTGCATAACGGACAGGACCAGCCGATGACCGATATAACCCAACACACAGCAGCGCGCCCAAGGGCAGATTTCCTGCACCGGTTTTCCGTGCGCGACGCCGGCACGCTGATCGGCCTGGTGGTGATCCTCGCCGTCTTCGGGGCGCTGGTCCCCGGCTTCTTTGCCGAGCGTAACCTGATCAACATCCTGCAGCAATCGAGCATCAATGCGTGCCTGGCGTTGGGCATGACGCTGGTCATCATCTCGGGCGGCATCGACCTGTCCGTCGGGCCGACGGCAGCCCTTTCGGCGGTCATCTCGGCCTCGATGCTGGTTGCCGGAGTGCCGTTTCCGCTGGCCATCGCCGCTGGCTTCGCCATCGGCCTCGCCTGCGGACTGCTCAACGGCGTGCTGGTTGCCTATGTCGGGCTGCAGCCCTTCATCGTCACGCTGGGAACGCTCAGCACCTACCGGGCGCTGGCGCTGATCTATACCGGCGGCAATCCGGTGCTTGGCCTGCCTGCCGGCTTCCGTGCTATCTTCAACGGCTCGCTGTTCGGATTGCCGTTGGCGGTCATCATCGTGGCCGTGGTCGCGCTGATTGCCTGGATCATCCTCAAGAAGACGCCGTTTGGCGAATATCTGCTCGCCGTCGGCGGCAATGAGGAGGCGGCCTACATAGCCGGCGTGCCGATCGCCCGCACCAAGATCGCCGCCTATATGATCTCGGGCCTGCTGGCAGCGCTTGCAGCGCAGATCCTGATCGGCCGGCTGGGTGCGGCCGAACCCATTCTCGGCAATCTCTGGGAGCTCGACGCCATAGCAGCGGCGGCGATCGGCGGCGCCTCGCTGATGGGCGGCAAGGGCAGCGTCGTCGGCACCATCCTGGGTGCCGTCATCCTTGGCAGCATGCGCAACGGCCTGACGCTGATGAACGTGCAGTCCTTCTATCAGCTCCTGGCAACTGGCCTTATAATCCTCGCCGCGATGCTTATCGATCGCGTGACGAGGGGACGTGGATGACCTTGACCGGGCTGGACCTGAAAGCAGTAGGACCGCGCATTCGCATGATGATGCCGCATCTGACGCCGCTCGAGGCGAAGGTGGTTGAAACCGTCTTCGGACGGCGCGGCTTCGACGAGACCATACCGCTCAAGCAGATCGCCGAGGAGGCCGGTGTGTCGGAGGCGATGGTGGTCAAGATCGCCAAGAAGCTGGGTTTTTCCGGCTATCGCGACTTTCGCACGGCGGTCTATGAATACAGCCGCCTGCCGACCGCCGAGATGCATCAGGAGCTGTCGGTGGACGACAGTTCGGCCGAGATCGTGCAGAAGGTGTTCCGCACCTCTATCCAGGCGCTGGAGGAGACGCTCGCCATCCTCGACATGGACGATTTCGACCGTGCCGCCGATCTGCTTTACCGCGCCAGGAACCGCGATTTCTACGGCGTCGGCGGTTCGGCGCAGATCGCACGCGACGTCTCGCACAAATTCCTGCGCATCGGCATCCGCACCTCTGTCTACGACGATTCGCACATGATGCTGATGTCGGCCTCGCTGCTCGGCGCCGACGACATCGCCGTCGGCTTCTCGCATTCAGGCAACACGAGCGCTGTTATCGACGCCATCCAACTTGCGCGCAAAAGCGGCGCGCGCACGCTGGCCATCACCAACTATGACAACTCGCCATTGGCAGCCGTCGCCGACATCGTGCTTTGCTCGACCGCCCAAGGCTCGCCGTTGATGGGTGAGAACGCAGCCGCGCGCATTGCCCAGCTCAACATTCTCGACGCGCTGTTCGTCGCGGTCGCGCAACGCGACTACCAGGCGGCGGAGCGCAATCTCGGCCGCACCATGTCTGCCGTGACGTCGAAACGGAAAGACAAGAACTCATGAAAGGCAAGCGGCTCATGAAGGTGTGGGGCACATGACGGCTCCTCGGCCGCTGGTGACCGTATTCGGCAGCCTGCATTACGATATCATGGTCGAAGCCCCCGATCGCCCACGCAAGGGCGAAACGGTCACCGGCCATGCCTGGCATCCGAAATGCGGCGGCAAGGGCAGCAACCAGGCGGTGTCGGCAGCGCGGGCCGGCGTGCGTGCGGCGATGATCGGAGCTGTCGGCGACGATGATTTCGGCCGCGCGCTTCTCGACAATCTCGATCGCAACGGCGTCGACCAGCGCTTCGTGGGAGTGGCTTCGGGCGCCGGCTCGGGCATGAGCGTAGCGATTTTCGACGACAGCGGCGACTATGGCGCGGTGATCGTCTCGGGCAGCAATCTCACTCTCGGCGAAAAGGACATTATTGAGGCGGCCGAGTTGATCGCGCAAACGGTGGTTCTGCTGCTGCAAAACGAGGTACCGGAAGCCGCCAACATTGCCGCGGCGCGAGCGGTGAAGGCGCATGGCGGCCGCGTGGTTCTCAATGCGGCGCCGGCGCGAAAGCTGACAGCCGAACTGATCGCGCTGACCGACATCGTCATCGTCAACGCCATCGAGGCGGAGTTCCTGGCCGGCGTTTCGGTCGTCGACACGCTCGAGGGTGCTGCGAAGGCGGCCAACATGCTCGTCGGTTTCTATCCGGCTGCAATCGTCACGGCCGGCGGCGAGGGCGTTGCCTATTGCGACCGCGACGGCCAGGCATTCGCCTTGCCGGCGATGCCGGTGGAGGTGGTCAGCACCCACGGTGCCGGTGATGAATTCGTCGGCGCCTTTGCGGGGTGGCTTGCGCGTGGAGCGCCCGTCGAGGCGGCACTTGCCGCCGCCAATACCGCCGCTGCCTCGCTGGTCGCAACGCCGGAGCGCGAGCGCGGGGGTCTTGATCAATCTGAGCCTGCTCAGTGACCGCCGCGATTCAATCGCTGTCGCGCGCGATCAGTTCCAGTGGCCAGACTTCACGGATGATGCGTGCGCCTTCGGCGCCGGCGTAAGCCGGGATCGATGCCAGCAGCATTTCGGCCAACCGCTCGCCCATCGGCTCGAGCGCCGGGCGGAAGCCGGTCAGCGCCGGCGAAAAATAGCGGCAGAGCGGGGTGTCGACGATGACGATCACCGCAACGTCGTGGCCGGGCCTGATGCCCGCCTCGGCCAGAGCCTTGCAGCCGCCAAGCGCCATCGCGTCGTTGTTGAAGATGATGGCCGTCGGCGGGTCCTGGGAGCGCATGACCTTCGGCGTCACCGCGTAGCCGCCGGCCTCGTTGATGAAGCCGTCGGCGATCAACTCGGGGTCGAATTCGATGCCGTGCCGCCGCAACGCCTTGCGATAGCCGGCGAGGAACAGATAGCCGAAATTGAGGTCGAGCGACGGGCGGATGGCGGCGATGCGGCGATGACCGCGCGCGACGAGACGATCGACCGCGTCAGCCCCGGCTTTTTCGAAATCGAGGTCGAGCGAGGGATAGGCATCGCCGCCGGAGCGGCTGCGGCCGAGCGTCGCGAACGGGAAACCGGCCTGGGTCAAATAGTCGATGCGCTCGTCCTCGCGCCGCGTCCAGGCCAGCACCACCGCATCGGCCCGCCGCGTCTCGACGACACGGCGCAGGCGCTCCTGCTGATAGTCGCCCGGCGCGCCCATCACTACGATCAGGTCGAGGCCGCTTTCGGCGAGCTTGGCCTGCAACCCGGTCAGGAACGGAATGAAGAACGGCTCGCCATATTCCTGGTCGCCCGGATGCGGCTGCAGCATGAAGGCGATCGAATGGGTAGCGCCGCGCCGCAGGCTGCGGCCGGACTGGTTCGGTGAATAGTTCAGCTTCTTGGCCGCATCGAGCACGCGCTGACGCGTGTCGGCATTGACGTCGGCGCGGCCGTTGAGCGCGCGCGACACCGTGCCGATGGAAATATTCAGGTGACGTGCAAGGTCGTGAATACTGGACGCCAAAGGACAGTTCTCCCCCTTGCTTGGCTAGCACCGGCTGCTCTCCGGGCCAAGCCGACGCCACGATTTTTCACAGCCGGGCAATTGACATTCTACGCCATCGGGTGTGTTCTCGTAAACGTTTACGGAAGAACGTTTGCGGCTCTGCCGTGAACGCCGTGACGATCGGTCTGGAGGGGCCGAGAGGGAGGAGTGCTGGATGATCAATGTCGTCCTGGTCGGCTGCGGAGCGATGAGCAAGGCGTGGCTCGATGCGGCCAAGCAGATCGACGAGCTCGCCATTGTCGGCCTGGTCGATATCGACGCCGAAAGGGCGCGGGCAAGGGCGCGCGAATACGAGCTTTCGAGCGCCGTCATCGGAACCGAGCTCGACGCCGTGCTCGACCAGACCAGGCCCGACGCGGTATTCGACGTCGTGGTTCCCGCCGCCCGCCGCGAGGTGGCGCTTTCCGCCTTTGCCCACCATTGCCATCTCTTGACCGAAAAGCCGCTGGCCGACAGCCCGGACAATGCGCGTGCCATTGTCGAGGCGGCCCGCAGCGCCGGCCGCATCCATGCCGTCGTGCAGAACCGCCGCTATGTCGCCAATGTCAGGCGCATCCGGCGCTTTCTCGATTCCGGCGCCATTGGTGCGCCAACCAGCATCCACGCCGATTTCTTCGTTGCGCCGCATTTCGGCGGTTTTCGCGAAGAGATGCGCCATGTGCTGCTGCTCGATATGGCGATACACACATTCGATGCGGCCCGCTACATGGTGGCCGGCGAACCGGCCGGCGTCTATTGCCAGGAGTGGGAGCCGGCCAATTCCTGGTATCGGCAAGGGTCGTCGGCAACTGCAAGCTTCGACCTCGGCGGCGGCAAGCTGTTCACCTATGCCGGCAGCTGGTGCGCGGCCGGCTTCCGCACCAGCTGGGACAGTACATGGCGGATCGTCGCCGAGCGCGGCAGCATTGTCTGGGACGGCGCGGACGGATTGAAGGCGGAAGTCGTGCGGCCGGTCCGTGAAGGCCTGTTCGACCGCACCGAACCGATAGCCGTGCCGCCGCTCGACCCGGCAGATCGCGTCGGCGGCCATCTCGGCATCATCCAGGATTTCGTCCGCGCCGTCGAAACCGGCACCGAGCCGGAGACGCGCGGCGCCGACAACATCAAGAGCCTGGCCATGGTTTTCGCTGCGATCGAGAGCGCCGAAACCGGGCGCCGGGTCGCCATCGCTCAACAGGAAGGATCATGATGCCAAACCCGCTGCTCGACATCAGGATCGGCACCATGGTGCGCGCCAATCTGGACGACCCGGCCGCCTATGTCAGGCAGATCCTGCCGCTCGGCTTCGAGAGCATCCAGCCGTTCTTCTGGCAGACGCTGGGCGGCAAGGACATTCCGCGGCTGGCGGGCGAGATCCGCGAGGCGATCGGCGATGCCGATGTCATCGTCTCGTCGATCGGCGTGTTCGGCAATCCGCTGGAGAGCGGCGAGATCGATCGCGGCGTGCTCGAGGCGTGGGAAACGATCATCGACAACGCGCATCTGTTCGGCACCAATGTGGTCAGCGGCTTCACCGGCCGCATCCGCGGCAAGCCGCTGCCCGACAGCCTGCCGCGCTTCCGCGAGGTCTGGGGGAAGCTGGCAAAGCGGGCCGCCGACAAGGGCGTGCGCATCGCCTTCGAGAACTGCGCCATGGACGGCAACTGGGCCAGCGGCGACTGGAACATCGCCCACAATCCGGACGCCTGGGAGCTGATATTCAACGAATTGCCAAACGACAATCTCGGCCTGGAGTGGGAGCCCTGCCACCAGCTGGTCTATCTGATCGATCCGATCCCGCAGATCCGCAAATGGGCGCAGCGTATCTTCCACGTCCACGGCAAGGACGCGACGGTGCGCTGGGACGTGATCCGCGAACATGGCGTGTTCGGCCGCCTGCCGTTCGTGCAGATGCGCACCCCTGGCTTCGGCGACAGCGACTGGACGCGGGTGATCAGCGAGCTGCGGCTGGTCGGCTACAAGGGCGCCATCGACATCGAGGGCTGGCACGACCCGGTCTATCGCGGCGATCTCGAGATCACCGGCCAGGCGCGTGCGCTGGATTATCTCCAACAATGCCGGGGAGGCGCGAGCTACCTGCCGAACCCGGTGTGAGGCTAATGCATGTCGCGCAAAAGTGCCCAGCGGTTTTGCGATAACGGCATACATAAAAACAGGACAAGCCGGCGGGAGGTGCCGGCCGGCGAAAGATTGCGGCGCAATACCGAAGCGATCGTCAAAACCCCTCGGCTAGCGAGGGAACAAAGGGAGGATAAGTGCATGAGCATTACGATGAGAAGGACAGTTCTGCGCTCGACCGTCGCGGCGGCCGCGATGGCGCTCGCCGCCGCACTCTCGATCTTGCCGGCGCAGGCGCTCGATGCCCAGTGGTGTAAGGATGTCCATATCCGTTTCTTCGTCGGCGGCGCCGAGGGCGATGCCTTCGGCACGATCGTGTATAATGGTGCCAAGCAGGCGGCGGCCGATCTCGGGCCGAAGGTCGACTACATCTTTTCCCAGTGGGATGTCGAGAAGATGGTGCAGCAATTGCGCGAGGCTGTCGCGGTCAAGCCCCAAGGCATCGCCATGATGGGCCACCCGGGCGACGCCGCGATCATGCCGCTGGCCGAACAGGCGCACAAGGACGGCATCAAGATGATGTACCAGAACGTGCCGGTGCCGACGGTCACGGCGGCGTTCGGCGGCGGCTATGTCGGCGCCCAGCAGGAGCAGCAGGGCCGCGCGCTCGGCACCGAGGCGGTCAAGCTGGCCGGGCTCAAGGCCGGCGACAAGGCAATCATGATCGGCCCGTTCGAGAACGAGAGCCGCGGCGCGCGAGAACGCGGCACTGTCGCTGCCCTTAAGGAAGCGGGTGTCGAGGTCATACAGCTCTCCTCGCCGCCGAGCGGCGAATGGGCTTCCGACCCAAATCTGGCCCTTCCGGTGATCACCGCGGCACTGCTCAACAATCCCGACGTCAAGGCGGTTGGCTATCCCGGCGGCCAGATGCTGGGCAATGTGCCCACCTATATGCAGGCGGCGGGCAGGAAGCCGGGCGATATCTTCAACTTCGGCTTCGACACCAGCCCGCAGATCGTCGAGGGCTTCAAGGGCGGCTGGGTGCAGCTGACGGCCGACCAGCAGCCGTTCCTGCAAGGCTATCTGCCGATCCTCAGCCTCTGCCAGCAGGTTGTGCTGGGTCTCGCACCGATGAATGTCGACACCGGCGCCGGCTTCGTCACGCCGCAGAATTACGAGATCGTCGCCGAGCTCGCCAAGCAGGCGCTGCGCTGACCTCCCAAGCCGCCGGCCGGGATCGAGCCCGGCCGGCGGGACCGCCGGCGAAAAGGCCGGCACGCGACAATCAAGCGAGGGATCGCCATGGCCGAACGCATCATCGAACTGCGCGACATCACCAAGTCCTACGGCCAGGTCTATGCGCTGGGCGGGGTCAATCTCAGCGTCGATCGCGGCGAGGTGGTCGGCCTGATCGGCGACAATGGCGCCGGCAAGTCGACGCTGATCAAGATCCTGTCCGGCGTGGTCAAACCGACCAGCGGCGAGATTCTCGTCCGCGGCAAGCCGGTGACCGGATGGAACCCTGCGCGCTCGCGCGACGCCGGCATCGAAACGGTGTTCCAGGACCGGGCGCTCGCCGTGCAGCAGACGATCGTGCGCAATATCTTCATGGGCCGGGAGCTCACCGGCTGGCTTGGCTGGCTGAAGGTCAACAAGGAGATCGCGGAGGCGAGCCGGCTGATGCGCGAGATCGGCTTCACCTCGAAAGTGTTCACGCCACAGTCGATCGTCGGCCAGCTCTCGGGCGGCGAACGGCAGGGCGTGGCGATCGCGCGGGCCATCTATAAGAAGGCGGAGCTGATTGTCCTCGACGAACCGACGACCGCGCTATCGCTGACCGAGACCGCCAAGGTCTTCCACTTCGTGCGCCAGGTGCGGGCGAGCGGTCGCTCGATCCTGTTCATCGGCCACAACATCCACCACGTCTTCGATATCGCCGATCGCTTCGTGGTGCTGGATCGCGGCAAGGTCGCGCTCAGCGCCGACCGCAGCGAGGTCAAATCGGCCGAAGACCTGATCAATTTCATGGAAGACGTCGCCCACCCCAGCGGATTGCCGGGGTTGCACGACGCGGGCGATGCGGGGAGGGCGGCACGATGAGCAAGACCATGGAACCCGATCTGCAGAGCCCCCTCGGCGGCACGCATGGCGAAACCGCCGGGAAAGAGTGGAGACACCCGTCCGACAATTGGCTGCGCGGGTTCATCCTCGACAACCGCGCCGCGCTCGGCACGCTTGCCGTGTTCATCGTCATGATGGCGGTGTTCATGATCGCCAACCCGATCGTCTTCACCACCTGGTATCTCTACAGCTCCGTACTCACCACGCTGCCGGTGGCGCTGTTCGTGGTGGTGCCGCTGGTCTTCGTCGTCACTTGCGGCGAGATCGACCTGTCGTTTCCGGCGACGATGGGCTTTGCCTCCTGGGTGTTTGCGCTGGTCGTGCAGGCCGGCTACGACCCGTTCCTCGGCATCGCCGCCGCAATCGTCACCGGCATGCTGCTCGGCTTCCTGGTCGGCTCGCTGGTCGTCTATGGCGGGCTGTCGTCGCTGATCGCCACGCTCGGCATGAATTTCCTGCTGCGCGGCCTGATCCAGATCATCAACGAGGGCAGGTCGGCGGCACTGACCGGTCTTGCCGACAGCTGGGCCTACAAGATCTTCTCCAGCCAGCTTTATGGCATTCCGGTGCAGATCTTCTGGGCCATCGCGTTCGTCGTGCTGTCGGCGCTGCTTTACAACCGCCATCGCTTCGGCGCGCAGGTCAAGGTGGTCGGCGACAATCCCGACAGCGCCCAGCAGATGGGTATCGACGTCAAGCGCGTGCGGGTAAAAGTGTTCGTCTTCGTCGGCATCGGGGCTGCGATCGCCGGCACGTTTTCGGTGATGATCAACTTCACCTGGTGGCCGACGGCGGGGGACGGATACCTGCTGCCGGTGCTGGCATCGGTGTTCGTCGGCGGCACCCCGACCTGGGGTGGCATCGGCACCGTGGTCGGCGGCGCGATCGGCGCGGTCACGGTCTCGTTCATCCAGACCGGCGTCGTCGCGGCAGGCCTGAGCGGCTTCTATGTCCAGTTCTTCAACGGGCTGATCATCATCCTGTCGCTGCTGGGGCATAAGTGGAACCAGGCGCGGTATCGCTAGCGCCCGGCGGCCTCACACCCCGGTGACAAACCCGTCCAGCACGCGTTTCTGGCCGGCTTTGTCGAAGTCGATGGTCAGCTTGTTGCCTTCGATGGCCGAGATGTTGCCGTTGCCGAATTTCTGGTGGAAGACGCGGTCGCCGACGCTGAAGGGGGACGGCGTGTCGGCGACGGATTTGGCGACCAGCTCGCCGTCGATGGTGCGCCCCTTGACCGAGGTGCGACCGGCGCCGTAGCCGGAGTCGGTTTCGCCATAGCCGATGCGCTCGACCTGGTGGCCGGAGCGCGTGCCCCAATTGCGGTCGGTCGCCTCGGTGCGGTTGGCTTGAGCGCGCTGCCAGCCCGGCGTCGCATAGGTGCTGGAGAAAGCGCCGGATTTTTCAGCACCGTTATTGCCGCCAATGTTGTCGAAGCGCGATGCCCCATAAGGGTTCTGCCTGCCTGCACTTTGGCCTCCACGACCGGAGACGAACGAGCCGCCGCCATAGGCATTGCCGTAGCCGCCGTAGGAGTTGCCGCTCTCGGAAACTTCGACATGGGCTTCCGGCAGCTCGTCGATGAAGCGTGACGAGATGGTCGATTGCCAGAGGCCGTGGATGCGGCGGTTGGAGACGAACCAGATGTGCAGGTTCTTCTTGGCGCGGGTCAGCCCGACATAGGCGAGGCGGCGTTCCTCCTCCAGCCCTGAGCGGCCGCCCTCGTCGAGGGAACGCTGGTGCGGGAACAGCCCTTCTTCCCAGCCGGGCAGGAACACGGTTTCGAATTCGAGGCCCTTGGCCGAATGCAGCGTCATGATGTTGACGGCGTCGAGCTCGGCGTTCTGCTCGGCGTCCATCACCAGCGCGACATGTTCGAGGAAGGAGCGCAGCGATTCGTACTCCTCCATGGAGCGGATCAGTTCTTTTAAGTTCTCGAGCCGGCCGGGCGCTTCGATCGAACGGTCGTTCTTCCACATGTCGGTGTAGCCGCTCTCCTCCAGAATGGTCTCGGCGAGCTCGGTGTGCGGGGTGGTTTCCAGCGCCTTCTGCCAGCGCTCAAAATTGGCCGCGACCTCACGAAGTGCGGCGCGTGGCTTCGGCTTCAGCTCGTCGCTCTCGGCGAGTTTTGCCGCCGCCTCCAGCATCGGGATGCGCAGCGCCCGTGCGGTGTCGTGGATCTGGCGGATGGTGGCCTCGCCCAAGCCGCGCTTCGGCACGTTGACGATGCGCTCGAAGGCGAGGTCGTCGGCGCCTTGTGCGACGACGCGGAAGAAGGCCAACGCATCGCGGATTTCGAGGCGCTCGTAGAAGCGCGGGCCGCCGATGACGCGGTAGTTGAGGCCGAGCGTGACGAAGCGGTCCTCGAATTCGCGCATCTGGAAGGACGCGCGGACGAGGATCGCCATGTCGTTGAGATTGTGCTTCTGGCGCTGATAAGCCTCGATGGTCTCGCCGACGGCGCGGGCCTCCTCTTCGGAATCCCAGGCGGCGTGGACATGCACCTTCTCGTCGTCCTCGGCGATCTTTTCGGTGAACAGCGTCTTGCCGAAGCGGCCCTCATTGTGGGCGATGAGGTGGGAGGCGGTGCCGAGGATGTGCGCGGTCGAGCGATAGTTGCGCTCCAGCCGGATGATGGTGGCGCCGGGAAAATCCTTGTCGAAGCGCAGGATGTTGTCGACCTCGGCGCCGCGCCAGCCATAGATCGACTGGTCGTCGTCGCCGACGCAGCAGATATTTACGGTGGACAGGCGCGGGCTTCCCTCCCCCTTGAGGGGAGGGTGGCCGGGCGAAGCCCGGTCGGGTGGGGTCCGTGCGGCAGTGCTTGACCTACCGGCGGCAGTGCTCGACGCTCTAGCGGTGCCTTCTGCGGCAACCCCCTCCGCCCGCTTCGCGGGCACCTCCCCCTCAAGGGGGGAGGATTGCGGCCGCTGTGCCAGCAGCCGCAGCCACATGTACTGGGCGGTGTTGGTGTCCTGATATTCGTCGACGAGGATGTAGCGGAAGCGCTTGTGGTATTCCTTCAGCACGTCCGGATTGGCGCGGAAGATGCGGATCGGATGGCACAGGAGATCGCCGAAGTCGCAAGCGTTCAGCGTTTTCAGCCGCTCCTGATAGGCCTTGTAGAGCTCGCGGCCCTTGCCGTTGGCGAAGGCACGGGCATCGCCCTCGGGGATGTCGGCAGGACCGAGGCCCTTGTTCTTCCAGCCGTCGATCATCTGGGCGAACTGCTTGGCCGGCCAGCGCTTGTCGTCCAGCCCTTCGGCCTGGATAAGCTGCTTGATCAGGCGCACCACGTCGTCGGTGTCGAGAATGGTGAAGTCGGATTTGAGCCCGGCCAGCTCGGCATGTCTGCGCAGCAGCTTCACTCCAATCGAGTGGAAGGTGCCGAGCCACGGCATGCCCTCGACATTGCCTTCGCCGATCAACAGGCCGATGCGCTGCTTCATCTCGCGCGCCGCCTTGTTGGTGAAGGTGACGGCGAGGATCTGCGAGGGGAAAGCCTTGCCGGTGGCAAGGATGTGGGCGATGCGGGTGGTCAGGACGCGCGTCTTGCCGGTGCCGGCGCCGGCCAACACCAGAACCGGGCCTTCGGTGGTCTCAACCGCCAGCCGCTGCTCGGGGTTCAACCCCTTGAGATAGTCGGGCGCATTGTTGTGGCCGCTGCGGGCAGCCATGGCGCGCGCGGCAATGCCCGACGGGGCCGCGGGCCGCGCGTTCGGTTCGTCAAAAAAGGGCATGTCTTCCGAAAAGCCGGACATCTCCCCCCGAATGTAGTGATTCGGCAGCGAAAGGCCAGAAGTGTCTCCGTTTTGTTCTCTGTCCAGTCGGTGGACTCACAATCTGAATGGGTCCGCTAACCAAAACGCCGGGCTTGCGATGGGCCGGCACCGTAAAACGCCGAGCTTGCTTGACAGGGGAGGCGGGCCGGAGAAAGTTGCGTGGGGGCAGGAACGCAATGCGGGGTTGCCCATGGACGCGTCGCGGAGCGCACCAGTCGAAGGAGCACCGTCTTGGCTGTGGTCATCACCTCCCTGATCCTTTTCCTCATCGGCCTGGCGGTTGGCGGCGGCGGCATCTGGCTCGTGACGCTGGGCGGCAGCTGGTACTACGTCATCGTCGGTCTAGCTTTCCTTGTCGCGGCCTGGCTGCTCTACAGGCGCAGATCCACGGCGCTGTGGCTCTACGCGGCGATCGTGCTCGGCACGCTCGCCTGGGCGGTCTGGGAGACCGGCTTCGACTGGTGGGAGCTCGGCCCGCGCGGCGGCATCATCGTGCTTGTCGCGCTATGGCTGTTGACGCCATGGGCGCGGCGCGGGCTTACCGGTCCCGACGGACGCGCGCCGCTGATCCTCGCCGTGCTGGCCTCGCTTGCGGTCGCCGGCTATTCGATGACGACCGATCCAAAGGATATTGCGGGTGAACTCAACACCGACAAGGTGACGCCGACGGCCGATCTCGGCGGCAACGTGCCGGCTGGCGAATGGCACTATTACGGTCGCACGCAATATGGCCAGCGCTATTCGCCGCTCGACCAGATCACCGCCGAAAACGTCGCCAATCTGCAGCCGGCCTGGACCTATCGCACCGGCGACGTGAAAGGGCCCGACGACATCGGCGAGACGACCTATCAGGTGACGCCGCTAAAAATCGCCGACACGCTCTACATCTGCACGCCGCATAATTTCGCCATCGCCATCGATGCCGCGAGCGGTAAGGAGAAATGGCGCTTCGATCCGCAGGTCAAGCTCAACAAGGACCGCCAGCACCAGACCTGCCGCGGCGTGTCCTATTATGCCGATGCCAGGGTCGCCGCTGGCCAGCCCTGCGCCACACGCATCTACCTGCCGACATCCGACGCCCGGCTGATCGCGCTCGATGCGGCGAATGGCCAGGTCTGCCCGACTTTCGCCGAAGGCGGCACGCTGAACCTGGTCGCCAACATGCCATATCCGAAGCCGGGCTATTATTATTCGACCTCGGCGCCGCTAATCGTCGCCAACAAGATCATCGTCGGCGGCGCGGTCAACGACAATTATTCGACGCAGGAGCCGTCCGGGGTCATTCGTGCCTACGATGCCGACACCGGCGCGCTGTTGTGGAACTGGGATTCCGGCAATCCGGACCAGACGACGCCGCTGCCGCCGGACCAGACCTACACCAACAACTCGCCCAACATGTGGTCGACGGCAAGCGCCGACGAGAAGCTCGGCCTGCTCTATGTGCCGCTCGGCAACAAGACGCCGGACCAGCTCGGCGCCGGGCGCAGCGCCAATGACGAGAAATTCTCCTCTTCGATCACCGCGCTCGATCTCAACAGCGGACAATTGCGCTGGGTGCGGCAGACCGTGCACCACGATCTCTGGGACATGGACGTGCCGGCGCAGCCGACGCTGGTCGACATCACCACGGAAAGTGGCGTGGTGCCGGCGCTGGTCGGGCCGACCAAGCAGGGCGACCTCTATGTTCTCGACCGGCGCAGCGGCGAGCCGATCGTTCCGGTCAAGGAAGTGCCGGCGCCGGGCGGCGCGATCGAGGGCGACCATACCTCGCCGACGCAGCCGCTCTCGGATCTCAGCTTCAGTCCGAAACCGCTGACCGGCGCCGACATGTGGGGCATTACCATGTTCGACCAGTTGGCCTGCCGGATCGAGCTTCGGAAGTTGCGCTATGAGGGCCGCTACACGCCGCCGTCGCTGCAAGGCTCACTGATCTATCCCGGCAATTTCGGCACCTTCAACTGGGGCGGCGTGGCAGTCGATCCGGTCCGGCAGGTGATGTTCGGCATGCCGACATACCTGGCGTTCATCTCCAAGCTGGTGCCGCGCGCCGACGTGCCGCCGCCCGGTGACACCAAGGGCAGCGAACAAGGCCTGAACCGCAATGACGGTGCGCCTTACGCAGTGATATTGAAGCCGTTCCTGTCGCCGCTCGGCATTCCCTGCCAGGCGCCGCCCTGGGGCTATGTGGCGGGTGCCGACCTTCGGACCGGCAAGATCGTCTACAAGCATCGCAACGGCACCGTCTACGACATGACGCCGCTGCCGCTGCCGTTCAAGGTCGGCGTGCCCGGCATTGGCGGGCCGATGATCACTGCCGGCGGCGTCGCCTTCCTCGGTGCGGCGGTCGACGACTATGTGCGCGCCTATGACCTGACGACCGGCAAACAGCTCTGGCAGGCGCGGCTGCCGGCCGGCGGGCAGTCGACACCGATGACCTACACGGTAGCCGACGGACGCCAGTTGGTCGTCATCGTTGCCGGCGGCCACGGCTCGGTCGGTACCAAGCCGGGCGACTATGTGATGGCCTATACGCTGCCGAAATAGAGAAGTTCCTTCAGAGCCCGAGATGCCCTTTCAGGTCGGGTACCGATGCAAGTACCTCACTGGTCAGCTGCGGGCCGGCGGCTGTCTCGGCCTGCTGGACCAGCATCGTGCCGGCCTGGCTGATCTGAGCGAGCGTGAGGCCTGATGCCTTGAGTATGGCGACGCCGTTGATCAGCGCGCCGGTCTTTTCGCCGAGAGCGCCGCCGAGCGCGCCCTCCAGCGAGGACAGGAGGCCACCACCGGAAGCCGCGCCGGGAGCCATGACATCATATTGCTTGGCCAGGGAGTCGGCTCCCGGGATCTTGGCAAAGAAGCTGGACAGAGTCGTGCCTTCCGCCTCGTGTTCGAGCACCGAGAAAATCGTGCCGGCGATCTTTTCCGTCAAAGCCTGGTTGAGACCGGATTTCTGGGAGACGGTGTTGATGATGTCCTGAACGTCCATGACCTTTCCTCAGGCTTTGGCGTTTGCGGGCGGGTGCCGGTTGGCGCGGATTTTGATCAACGATCGTTTGAATGCGGTGAAGGTAGTGAACCGCAGCGCCAGCAAAGCCATAGCGGCGAGGGCGAACCCACTTGCCAGAAGCGGGGAGGGAAAGGTCATGGCATATTCCTTCGTCGTCAATCAGGCATTCTTTTCCCGCCAAATGGCCATTCTCGTTCGCCAAATGGCCCGAGTGAGGCATAGCCCGGTAACTTCTTTTTACATCGTGGTGCGTGCATTTAGCATTGCCACAAAGGACCAAAATTTAACGACAGTGCGGCGCGCGGCATCACGGCCCTCGTGCAGGGACTTATGGCAGCCTCACTCAGCCGTGACTGGACCAGGCAAGCTTCGGCTCTATGTTGCCGCGGGGGGCGAGGAGCAAGCCATGACAACACCTGCCGGACCCACTGCCGCCGAGCCTGTCATTACCCAGGCGATGATCGATGCCTATGACGAATACACCCATCTGACGCTCGACCGGCGGCGCTTCATGGAGCAGTTGACCAGGCTTGCCGGATCGGGTGCGGCAGCTGCCGCGATCGCGCCGCTGCTGGCGGCGAACTCGGCCCAGGCGGCAATCGTGGCGGAAGACGATCCGCGTGTGAAAGGCGAGGACATCAGCTATCCCGGCAGCGCCGGCGAGATGAAGGGCTATCTGGTCAGGCCGGCGGACCAGACCGGCAAGCTTGGCACCGTCATCGTGGTGCACGAGAACAGGGGTCTCAACCCGCATATTCGCGATGTGGCGCGGCGCGTTGCGCTGGAAGGGTTCGTGGCGCTTGCGCCGGACTTCATGACACCGCTCGGCGGCACACCGGACGATGAAAACAGGGCACGTGACCTGTTTTCCCAGCTCGATCCAGCACAGGTCGCCGCCAATGCCGTGGCAACCGTCGCCTACCTCAAAGGCTACAAGGACGGCAACGGCAAGGTCGGCGCCGTCGGCTTCTGCTGGGGCGGCGGCACGGTGAACATGCTGGCCGTCAACGCGCCGGACCTCGCCGCCGCCGTCGCCTATTACGGCATGCAGCCACAGGCCGAGGACGTGCCGAAGATCAAGGCCGCGCTCATGCTGCATTATGCCGGGCTCGACACCCGCACCAATGCCGGCATCGATGCCTTCAAGAAGGCACTCGACGCGGCCCATGTCGAATACTCGGTCTATGTCTATGAAGGCGCCAACCATGCCTTCAACAACGACACGTCGGCGGCCCGCTATGACAAGAAGGCGGCTGACCTCGCCTGGGGCAGGACGATCGCCTTCCTCAAGGAGAAACTGGCCTGATCAGTCCGGCGCCGGCTTATGGAACGCCACGCCGGCCACCACCAGGGCGATGCCAAGGCAGTCGGTGAGGCTCGGCACCTGCCGCAGCACGATGACGCCGATCAACGTTGCGGTGACCGGCAGCAATGACAGCATCAGCGCGAAGCTGGAGCGCGGCAGCCGCGACATGGCAAGCTGGTCGCAAATATAGGGAATGACCGACGAGCAGATGCCGACGCCGACCGCCGCAAGCAGCAGCGGCGGCGCCGAGAAAGCCGGCAGAGCATCGGCGAAACCGATCGGCAGAACGACGAGAAGGGCGACCGCCATGGCGGCACCCAGCCCGGCGATGCCGTCGCCGGCGCCGCCGCGCGCGACGCGGTGGCCGAGCACGATGTAGCCAACGAACAGCGTGCCGTTGAGGAAGGCCCAGAACAGGCCGACGGGATCGCTCGACCATTTGACGTCGATCAGCAACAGGGTGCCGGCGACAGCGATTGCGAGGGCGGCGAGATTGCGCGGGCTTTTGAGGCCAACAAGCGCAACGCCGATGGTGCCGACGAATTCGATCGCCGCCACCAGCGAGATCGGCAGCCGGTCGAGCGCCAGGTAAAACGAGCAATTCATCACCCCAAGGCAGACGCCGAAAGCCACAAGCAACAACCGCGTCGAGCGATCGGCGCGGGCGAAGACCGCCCATGGCCGGGTCAATGGGGCAAAGACGAGTGCCGCGGTGGCGATGCGCAGCCAAGCCATGCCGAGCACGCCGACATGCGGGAACAGCAGCACCGCGAAGGCCGGTCCGAGATAGTGGAACACGGCGCTGACGCCGAACCAGAGATGCGGCGGGACCGCGTTTGCCAAGGTAAAGGCGGGGCCGGCGAGTGCCGGACTTGCCGCTGGGGCTTGCGTCCGATCTTGCATGGGATCAGTATCGCAGGCGATTTTTGCCATTGATATGGATGATGGCCGGGCATTGCGGCCATTTCCTTTCCGAAAGCAAGGAGTATTCCGCTGAAACGCCTTCGAAATGAAAATAGCGATCTGGATCCGGCGGATCTGAAAATCCTGCGCCTGCTGGAAAAGGACGCGCGCACCAGCACCGCCGAACTGGCGCGGTCGGTCGGCCTGTCGGCGCCGAGCGTGGCCGAGCGCATCAAGCGGCTGCAGGAGAGCGGCGTGATCGAGGCCTATACGGTGCGCATCAATCCGGCCGCGCTCGGCATGAAATTGTCGGCGTGGCTGCGCATCAGGCCGGTGCCGGGCCAGCTCGCTGTCGTGGCCGAAATCATCCGCGACCTACCGGAGATCGCCCAATGCGACCGGGTCACCGGTGAAGACTGTTTCATCGCGCTGGCGCATGTCGCCTCGGTGGCCGAGCTCGAGCGGGTGATCGACCGGATCATTCCGTTCGCGATGACCAATACGGCGATCATCCAGTCGTCGCCGGTGGTGCCGCGATCGCCGCTGGGTGCGGTGAAGCGCCAGCCTTGACACTTGGGATCGTTCGTCAGCACATCATCAGAAATGCAAACCGGACGGCCGGTCTGTTTTTTCCCCCACCGTTCAGGCGTGGCCGCGTTTCATCCGCGCCTGCTTCAGGATGGCGCGCCAGCGGATCATGGCGAAGGGGATCGGCTCGTTGTTGTTGGCGATGTGGAAGATCTCGTTATTGAGGTTCTTCAGCGAGCGCCAGAAATCATAGTCGGTGATGCGTGGATCAGCCGCCAGCCTGTCCGCCTCGACCTTGATATCGGTTTTCATGCACGTTCCCCGAACCGCTGCTGCTCCGCCGCCCGTATCGCAATTCGATGCGGACGGTTTTCCAACGCCGCGCTGAGTCGTTCAACGTCTCAATTCGGCTTGTTCACGTTAAAACCTCGGTAAGGTTAACGGCGGTTGGACCGTGGTTCAAGCCTGCTTACGACGAATCCCGATCGAGCGGCCGGCGCGCTCCGGCATCGGCAGGGCGGCATGGGCGGCGCGCATCGCTTCCACCCTGGCCAGGACGTCGGCGGGGAAGGGCGCTACCTTCGGGCCAGCCATGTCGACGTGCAGCGACAATGTTTCTGAAGTGGCGGCGAGCCAACCGTCGACATGACGGATTTCCTGATAGGCCCTCAGCCGCTTCTCGTCATGGTCCAGCAGCTGGAACGAAACGGTGACCTTGTGGTCGAGATGCAACTCCTGGACGTAGCAGACATGGACTTCCGCCGTGTAGATGGTCAGCCGTCGTTCTTTCACGTAATCCGGCCCCATCCCCATCATCTCGAAGGCTTCGTCGGAGCAACGATCGAAAAGCACGTTGTAGTAGGCCATGTTGAGATGGCCGTTGTAGTCGATCCAGGCCTCCTCGATGTCCATGGCGCGGGAGACGAAAGGGGCGGGGATGGGCATCGGAAACTTCCTTCTCGTCATGCCGGGATGAGCGTGGACTGGACAGAGCGTGGTTCGTGAGACTACGCATCCGTAGATGCAGAACAAGGGTGGACGCTGGTCCATTCGCGGAGGAATCGATGGCTCTAAGCGACCTCAATCCGGTCGAGCGCAACGAAGAAGGCATTGCCGCCGTACTCGGCATCCTCAAGCAGCGGCTCGGCGAGCGATTCCAGACCGGCCAGGCGATCCGGGCCCAGCACGCGCACACCACGACCTATATTCCGACGCAGGCGCCGGACGGCGTCGCCTTTGCCGAGACGACGGAGGAGGTGCAGGAGATCGTGCGCGCATGCGCGGCGCATCGCGTGCCGGTGATCGCCTTTGGCGTCGGTTCCTCGCTGGAAGGCCACACCAATGCGCCGGGCGGCGGCATCTCGCTCGATACGTCACGCATGAACCGCATCATTGCGGTCAATCCGCAGGACCTCGACTGCACCGTCGAGCCCGGCGTGACGCGCGAGGATCTCAACCGGCACCTGCGCGACACCGGCCTGTTCTTTCCGATCGACCCGGGTGCCAATGCCTCGCTCGGCGGCATGGCGGCGACGCGTGCGTCGGGCACCAACGCGGTGCGCTACGGCACGATGCGCGAGAACGTCCTGTCGCTGACGGCGGTGATGGCAGACGGGGAAGCAGTGACGACCGGCAAGCGCGCCAAGAAAAGCTCGGCCGGCTATGATCTGACGCGGCTGCTGATCGGTTCGGAAGGCACGCTTGGCATCATCACCCAGCTGACCTTGAAGCTGCAGGGCATTCCACAGGCGATTTCAGGCGGCGTCTGCCCGTTTCCCAGCCTCGAGGCGGCGTGCAACACGGTGATCGCGACCATCCAGATGGGCATTCCGGTGGCGCGCATAGAATTGGTCAACGCGCTGCAGATGCGGGCGATGAAGACCTATTCGAAGCTCGACTATCCGGAGAGCCCGTGCCTGTTCGTCGAGTTCCACGGCAGCGATGCCAGCGTCGCCGAACAGGCCGAGACCTTCGGCATGATCGCCGAGGAAAATAGCGGCGGTCCGTTCCTGTGGACCAGCGTCGCCGAAGAGCGGACAAAATTGTGGAAAGCCCGGCACGATGCCTACTGGTCGTCGCTGACGCTGCGGCCGGGCGCCAAGGGTCTGTCGACCGATGTCTGCGTGCCGATCTCGCGCTTTGCCGAATGCGTCACCGAGACCGAGGCGGATATCGCCGAGATGGGCCTGATCGCGCCGATCGTCGGCCATGCCGGCGACGGCAATTTCCATGTGCTGGTGCTGATGGACGTGGACGACCCGAAGGAGATCGCGCTGGCGGAAGAATTCGTGGCGCGGCTCAATTTGCGCGCCATCGCCATGGACGGCACCTGCACCGGCGAGCATGGCATAGGGCAGGGCAAGATCGGCTTTCTGCGGCATGAGCTCGGCCATGGCGTCGACATCATGCGCACGATCAAGCAGGCGCTCGACCCGCTGAACATCATGAACCCGGGTAAGATATTGCCGGGCGTGGGGAAGTAAGGGGTATGGCCGCCCTTGAGACACTTCTGCCAATCGAGGTGCCACCGTCGTCCGCCGGTGCACCGTTGCCTCACGTCTTTGCGGATGAAGGCAAGCTGCTCATCGCCTACCTCGCCAACAGGCCGGAGCCGTCATTCGATGGCACGAATCCGCGTTCGGTTTCGCCGGCAACGGATAACCAGCCCATCGCAATCCTGACGGCGGATCCTTATCTGGCACTGCAATTCGGCCCGCCGAATGACGAAGCCATCAACGGGCATCGGCTTTATGGGCTCGGGTTGAAGCCATATTCCGCGTTCGAAGTTTTCAACTCGTCCTGGATCGCTTCTCTGCAAAGGGCAAATCGGGTTCACCCATCCCATACCCCTGAGCTGTTTTCAGGCTGTCGCCATTTCATCCTGACGTTTCAAGATTCGACGCTGGAATTCATCGCTAAGAGTTTCTCGACTAGTGTTCGCGAGGGAGCGGTGTTGAGCGCACTGATGGAGAGCGTTGGCCATTCTGTTCCAGCGCATCGTGTCAAACCAACTGGATTTTTCACACGGCTTTTGAGACGCGGTTGATCGCCGAGACTTCCATGTGTCTTGATCGCATCGCCGTTTGGTCGCAGACTTCGGCCCAAGAGAACCGGGAAGAAGCGGTCTTCACCAACGGAGGAGCGGTGTCATGGCGATTTCGTGCAAGGAAGAGGCTCGGGCACTGAGCGCCGACGAGCACGGTCTGGTCCAGAATCGCACCATCCGGCGGTGCAGGGTCATGCCGACGCCGAGCTTGCCGGCCTGGTCAAGCTGCTGAGAGAACGGCGCGACGAGGCGCAGACCGAGGCGCATCGGCGCCGACGCGAAATACGCGGCAAAGGCTCGCCGAAGGGGACTGCCGCCTCAAAGCTGATGGCGGCTCGCAGTTGAAGCTTGCAGTGCTGGCGATGGCCATGCGACGGCTCAATGGCGAGACCGAACGCCGCCGCCAACTGTTGGCGCGTGTTTCGCTGGTCGAGAATGCACGCAAGGCGCTGTCCATGAGCAAGGCGCTGCCGCGGACGGTCCCGAGTTCAACACGCGTACCGCGCACAAAGGCGTGCGCGCGGTCGTGAGCCGGCGGCCAGAGAATCTGATCCGACCGATGGAACGCGGCCGGCAGCGGCAGGCGGCAAAGGTGGCGCAAGCAAAGCGCGACGCGCGCTGAGTGGCTACCTTCTTTTGCTCTGGAGCCAGTCTGGCGGGAATTGCCTCTTTATCGACACGCTGATGCGGGTAGAGTGCCACTGACTTTCAATCAACTATCCAGGAGTTTATGCTCGCACGCCTGTTCGTGATCTTCGGTGGGCTTCTCGTGCTGGTGCTGTGTGCGGCGCTGGTGGTGCCGTACTTTGTCGACTGGACAGGTTACCGTGCCGATTTCGAGCGCGAGGCGAGTGCCGTCCTGGGCCGCAAGGTGACCGTGCGAGGCGATGCGACGGCAAGGCTGTTGCCGTTCCCCTCGGTGACCTTTTCCAACGTCGCCGTTGCCGGTGGCCCTAACGGCCAGCCGGCGATGACCGTCGAAACCTTTTCGATGGATGCAGAACTCGCGCCATTCCTGCGCGGCGAGGTGCTGATCTTCGACATGCGCCTGGTGCGGCCGAAGGCGACGATTGACATCGCCGCCGACGGCACGGTCGACTGGACGATACGGCCGTCCTCGCCCTTCGATCCCGGCCAGATCTCCATCGAGAAGCTGACGGTGACGGAAGGACAGATAGCGCTCAGCCACGCCGCCGGCGGGCGCAGCCATCTTATTTCCGAGATCAACTCGACGATCTCGGCCAAGTCGCTGGCCGGCCCCTGGCGGCTGGACGGCTCGCTGTTGCTGGACGGGTTGCGGACCACGATCGCCGCTTCCACCGGCAAGGCCGAACCGGACGGGCAAATGCGGCTCAGGCTCAAGGCCGATCCGGACGCCTATCCGCTGGTCATCGAGACCGACGGCAATGTGGGCCTCGTCGAGGGCGCCGCCGTCTATTCGGGCCAGTTCAAGATATCGGGCGCAGACCAGACTGCGGCGCGGCAGCTGGGCACCGGCGGCGAGGCGCTGAAAGTCAGCGCCGGCAAACCGGACCCGGGCTTCAGGCTGAACGGCAAGTTTTCGCTCGACCACCAGAAGCTCGGCGTCGACGAATTCCGCTTCGAGACCGGGCCACGCGACAATCCCTACACCGCCGACGGCAAGGCTGCGGTCGACCTTGGGCTGAAGCCGCATTTCTCGATCGAGGCCAATGGCGCGCAGGTGCAGTTCGACGAGGCCGTGGGGGCGGCGGCCGGTGCCGGATTGACGCTGTCCGAGCGGGTGGCGGCGCTGGAGCAGGCGCTGCTCGATCTGCCGAAGCCGACCATACCGGGCACGGTCGAGGTGAAACTGCCGGCGGTGGTGGCAGGCGATACCACCGTTCGCGACGTGCACCTGTCCGCCGAGCCAGCCGAGGGCGGCTGGTCGGTAAAATCGCTGGCCGCCACGCTGCCCGGCCGCGCCAAGCTGGAAGCCACCGGCATGGTCAGCGTCGAGGACCATTTCGGTTTCACCGGATCGCTGCTTCTGGCGGTGGCGCAGCCCTCCGGCTTCGCCGCATGGCTGTCGAAGGACGTCGACGAGGCGATCCGCCGCTTGCCGGCCGCCGGCTTCAAGGCCAAGGTGGATTTGAGCGAGAAGCACCAGGCCTTCAGCGATCTCGAACTCATCCTCGGCAAGGCGAAGTTCTCCGGCCGCATCGATTCCAGCCAGCCCGACGACACAAGGCCATCGGTGCTTATGCAACTGGAAGGTGGCGAACTCGATGTCGATGGGCTCGCCGCCTTCGCCTCGATCTTCGTCAGCGACAAGGGCGCCAACCGCTTTTCCGACCGCGACCTCGATTTCCAGATCAAGGCCGGGCCGGTCAGCGCCGGCGGGTTGACCGCCGATAGCGTCGACACCGCGCTTAGATTGCGCGAGGGGCTGCTTGAGATCGACCGACTGTCGGTCGGCGGACTTGCCGGCGCCTCGATCAGCGCCACCGGCCGGATCAAGGATTTCCCGGCGAGCCCGACCGGCAAGCTCGACGCCTCGGTGGTCGCCGTCGACCTCAAGCCGCTGATCGACGTCGCCGTCCAGCATTATCCCGGCAATGCACTGCTGAAGGGCCTGGCGGAGCGTGCTGCTGCCTATCCCGAGCTGTTCCAGGATGCGCGTATCGATGCGGTCACGAGTGCCGCAGACAATGGCGATGGTACGACTGGACTGGCAATGAGCGCACAGGGCAAGGCCGGTGGCTCGGCCTTTTCGGCGTCGTTATCCGGCAAAGGGGCGCTCGACCGGCCTCTCGAAGCACCGGTGACGCTGACCTTCAACGCAAGGAATGCCGACGCCACGGCGCTGCTGGCGCTTTACGGTTTGCCGGCGCTGCCACTCGGCATGCTCGGCGAGGCGACCACCGAGGTCTCGGCCAAAGGCACGCTTGGCGGCGGCCTGGCGACACGATTCAGCCTGGCCGGCAATGACTTCAAAGCTGGTTTCGACGGGACAATTGCCGACACGCCTCAAGGCGCGGCCGCCAAGGGCAAGGTCAGCCTTGAAACGGCCGACATCGAGCCATGGTTGATGACGACCGGGGTCGGCCTGCCCGGCATGGGCACCGGCATGTCGACGTCGCTTGCAGCCGATGCCGATTACGGCAATGGTCTCCTGGTGCTGAGCGGCCTCAGCGGCGCCGTCAACGAAGCGGCGGTTTCCGGTGACGTAAATATCGACATCAAAGAGGGGCTGCCGCATCTTGCCGGCGCGCTGTCGCTGGACGAGCTGGACCTCGATCCGATGGCGGTGATGCTGTTCGGCGACCAGGCCTTCCTTGTCAATGACAGGACCTGGCCGACGGCACCGTTCAGCCAGAAATCCAGTCTGCCATTTACCGCCGATCTCGATCTGACGGCGGCGTCGCTTGCCGCCGGCCCGCTTGCCACCGCCTATGACGCTGCGTTGTCGCTGCAGCTCGACCAGGAGGGCATCCGCGTGTCTGACCTCAAGGCAAAGTTCCTCGGCGGCGCGTTGAGTGGCCTGTTCGAGCTCAAGAACAATGACGGCACCGGGCTTTTCTCCGGTCAGATGAAACTCGCCGGCGCCGACCTGGCAGCCGTGCTGCCGGAGGCCGGCATCAGCGGAAGCGGCGAGTTCTCGACGGCGCTTTCGACCAGCGGCAAATCGGTCGACGCGATGGTTGCGGCGCTGTCCGGTTCCGGCACGGCAACGCTCAAGGGCATGACTATTGCCGGCTTCAATCCTGATGCCTTTGGCGCATTCATCGCCAAGGCCGATGCGATAGGGCGCGATATCGACGCCTCGAAGACTGCCGGCTTTGTGCCGCAGATCGCCGCGGCGGGCAGTTTTCCGGCGCAGGACACCGATATTGCCTTCACCATCGCCGGCGGCACGCTGAGGGCGCCGCCGGTCAAATTCGAAAGCCCGGGCGCGACGCTGTCCGCTGACATCACCGCCGATCTGAACACCAGCACCGTCGATGCCAAGGGCGAGATCGCCTATCGGCCCGGCGACGAGGCGCTGGTCGGCTCCGAACCGATTTTGAATTTCAGCGTCGACGGGCCGTTTGGCGCCACCAAGCGGCAGTTCGACAGCGAGCCGCTGGCACAGTTCCTGACCCAGCGTGCGCTGGAAAAGGAGCAGCAGCGGGTCGAAGCCATGCAAGCCGCACTGCTCGAGAAACAAAGGCTGCGGCGTGAGGTGCGCTACTACGCTGCGCTGCAAACCGAGCGTGAAAGAGCGGCGGAGGAACTGCGCAGGCAACAGGAAGCAGCGCGGCTGAAGGCCGAGGCCGACGCCAAGGCAAAGGCCGAAGCCGAGGCTCAGGCCCAGGCCGAAGCCGAGGCGAGGGCGCAGGCTGAAGCCAAGGCGAAGGCAGAAGCGGACGCCAAGGCACAGGCGGATGCCGAGGCGAGGGCGCAGGCTGAGGCCAAAGCGAAAGCTGAAGCGGACGCCAAGGCAAAGGCCGAAGCTGAGGCGCAGGCCCAAGCCGAAGCGGAGGCCAGGGCACAGGCTGAAGCCAAGGCAAAGGCGGATGCAGCGGCGAAAGCCGAAGCCGAGGCCAGGGCGAAAGCCGAGGCGGCTGCAAAGGCCGCAGCGGATGCCGAAGCCAAAGCCAAGGCGGCGCAACAGGCTGCCGAGGAAGCAGCGCAGGCCGAAGAACAGCAACGCCAGAGGGCGGAAGAGGCGTTGCGGATCGCCTCGGAAGAGAAGGCAAGGCTCGACGCCGAACGCAAGGCCGCGGCGGAGCGCGCGGAACGGGAGCCACCGGCCGCAAACAACGTGCCACCGCCAGTGCAGCCCCCGCCAAAGCTCAAGCTCGATCCCTCGTCGATCGACGATCTGCTGAAATCGCTGAATGGCGGGTGACGGCGCATCCCTTATGTGTCGCCTCCAGCAAGCAAGCGCTTCAGCATCGGCTCGATCCGCCCGAGTTCGTCGAGATGAGCGGCTGACAGATCGGCGAGACTGTCGTCGGCGCGCTGGGTCAGCCGCAGCAGCACGCGGCGGTGGTCCTCCTCGTCGTGGTCCCTCGCGACCAGCCCGGCTTCGCAAAGACGGTTGACCAATTCCACTGCGCTGTGATGGCGGATGCGCAGGCGCTCCGCGAGGTCGCCAATGGTCACTGGCCCTCCGCCGGGAAACCCTTTGATTGCAAGCAGGGCCTGATGCTGGCGTGGTGTCACCAACATCGCTCGTGCCCGCCATCCTCGGTGGCACGGCCGGCGACCCATCCGCAAGTCGGCACGCCGCCAGAAAGCAGGGTCTGCAAATGAAGTCCGATCACGCCAACCCCAGCCATCTGCGCGATTTTACCACCGATGCCCGGGTGCTGCTCATTGCCGGCATAGCGGTGGTGGTTGCGACGGCGGGGTTGTTTGCCGGCATTGCCCTCTTGAAGCTGATCCGGCTTGCCACGAACATCGCCTATTTTGGCCAGTTCACGCTCGCCGACCTGAAACTGCAGGATACGCCGCTTGGCAGGCCGAAGAACGCGACCGTTCGGCTTTGCTGGGCTTCCGTATCCGGCGCAGGAAACAGGATAGCGTTGCCTGAAGGCTACAACTTGCCGCGCTTGGCCCAATCCAGCACATAGAGCCGGAGCGCCGAGGAGAGATTGGCATCCCGCGGGCGGCTCTCGTCGATTTCGGCGACAAGGGCGGCGAGCGTCAGTTTTCGCACGGCCGCGATGGCGACCAGGTCGTCGTAAAAAGGCTTTTCGAGCGAATAGCTGGTGCGGTGGCCGCGAATGGTGACCGAGCGCTTTTCCACCGGGCTCACGAGACGATCCTACTCACACTTCAAGCATCGGATTTGTCCGAATCGCCCGAATTTTCGCGGCGATGGCCGGCGACGAATTTATCGGCCTTGTCGGCGATCAGGCGGTCGCGATCCCGGCTGGGTTTGGAACGGCCATGCAGCGCCCGGTTCTGTTCGGCCAGGCGCTCCTTCTCGGCTCGCGCCTTCTGCTTGCGTGCCTGACGGAGATTGACGATCTCGGCCATGTCACGCCGCCCGTCGGGTCACTTCTTGCGGAAGGCGTCAAGCGACACCACGTCGGCGCCCTTGGCGCCGGCGTCGGCCGCGGCAGGCTTCTTTTCCGCCTCGGCGGTTTTCTTCTTCGTCTCGGGCTTTTTCTCGGCGACGATGGCCAGCGGTTCGGGAGCAGGCTTGGCCTTTGTCTCCTGTTCCGCCGGGGTATCGGTCTTGACGTCGAATTCGAGCTCGAAGTTGACGGACGGGTCGTAAAAGCCGCGTACTGCCGAGAACGGGATTTCCAGTTTCTCCGGCACGTCGGAAAACGACAGCCCGACCTCAAAGCCGGTGTCGCTCACCTTCAGGTCCCAATACTGGAACTGGATGACGATGGTCATCTGTTCGGGATAGCGCTCGCGCAGCCGCGACGACACGCGCACGCCCGGCGCGCCGGTGAGAAAGGTGATGAAGAAATGATGGTTGCCCGGGAGACCGGTGCGCGCGACTTCGGCCAGGACCTTGCGCATGACGCCGCGCAACGCCTCCTGGGCCAGAATGTCGTAGCGGATGTGGTCGTCGGCCATGTGGCTGTCGGGTTCCGTTGAATCGTCCTGATAGCTGTAATCAAGCTTGAGCGCGGCGTAAACCGGATATAGATCGCCGGCGTGCGGAAGCGAAGCCCATTGGCGACGATTTGATCGTCAAACAGCTTTGATCGTCAAGCGCTGGCGAGCGCGCCCTGTTTGCTCGCCCGGGCCATAGGCTGCCGCTTGCCGAAGGCGCGCAGGAAGGTGCGCACGCCATTTGTCGCCGATTGCACCACCTCGTCCTCGGTCGGTGTACCGCCGAGCATGAATGTCGTCTGCAACTCGGCATTGGCAAGCGCCATGAACTGGCGCGCTGCGACATCGGGATCGTCGATATCAAGGAAGCCGGCATGAGCGAGGCGGGCGAAGCGGGCGGCGATCGCCGGCCATGTCCTGCCCGGTCCTTCTTCGCGCCATTCGGCGAACAACTCGGGATAGCGCCCGCCCTCGGTCTGGATCAGCTTGCGCAGGAATTTGCCGTCGCGGTTGCAGATGCAGTTGTGGTTCATCCGCACAGCAAAGGCGATGAGGTCGGCCTCGAGATCCTTCGGCTGATCGGGAAAAGTGGAAATCGTGGCAAAGATGCCGGCATTGCAACGTTCGGTGAGGTCGCGGACGATGGCAACGAAGAGTTTCTCCTTGTCGCCGTGATGATTGTAGATGGTCTGGCGGGAGACGCCGGCCTCGGCGGCAATCATGTCGATATTGGCACCGGCAAAGCTTTCGCGGCAGAAGACCGAGGCGGCGGCATCGACAATCGACATGCGCTTGGCCTCGTGGCCTCGCGGCGGGAAAATGTCAGGAGAGACGTTGGCCTTCATGCAAAACTATATAGAGGTGGTTGACGAATTAGACAAGCCTGTCTAAATTTGTGGACTTGCACGAAGGGGTTTCGTTCCGCAGAAGAGTCGGAACTCCACGGGATGGAACGTCCTAGGGTTACACGCCGGTCCTCGGCGGCAACCAGAATTCGAAAGAGCCTGCTATCATGAACGCCAAATTCCTCCGCATTGCGGTCGTGCTCGGCCTATTGTCCGCGATCGGCCCGTTTGCCATCGACATGTATCTTCCGGCCCTGCCTTCAATCGGAGAGGATCTGCATGCCGGCACTGCTGCGGTGCAGATGAGCCTGCTGATCTTCTTTCTTTCCATGGGCTTCGGCCAGATCGTCGTCGGACCGATCTCCGACATGGTCGGCCGCAAGCTGCCACTCTACGGCGGCCTGGCGCTGTTCATGGTCGGCGGCGTCGGCTCGGCGCTGGCTCCCTCGATCGAATGGCTGATCGCCTTCCGCTTCCTGCAAGGGCTCGGCGCCAGCGCCGGCATGGCCGTGCCGCGCGCGATCGTGCGCGATCTGCATACCGGCACCGAGGCCGCCAAGCTGATGTCGCTGCTGATGCTTGTGTTTTCGGTGTCGCCGATCCTGGCACCGCTGACCGGTAGCCAGATCATCGAGAATTTCGGCTGGCGCGCCGTGTTCTGGACGGTGACGGGCGCGGCCGTGCTCGCCACCATCCTGCTGGCGACCTCGCTCAAGGAGACACGGCCGGTCGAGGAGCGCGCCGGGTCGTCCTTCGGGACGGCACTTTCCGGCTACCGCTTCCTGATGGGCGACCGCAACTTCCTTGGCCTGACGGCTATCGCCGGCTTCGGCATTGCGAGCTTCTTCGTCTATCTGTCGAGCTCGTCCTTCATCCTGATCGACCATTATGGCCTGTCGCCTTCGGTTTACAGCGTGTTCTTCTCGATCAATGCGGTTGCCTTCATCGGCATGTCGCAGCTGACCGGGTTGCTATCGGAGCGGTTCGGGCTGCAGCGCGTGGTGCGCGTCGCGGTGACCGGCTATGCGACGACGATGGTGGTGCTGTTCGCGGTGATGGCATCGGGTGTCGACCGGCTCGACGTGATGGCGGCGCTGCTGTTCATCGGCTACGGCTTTCTCGGCCTGGTCATCCCGACGACGTCGGTGCTGGCCATGGAAGAGCATGGCGAGATCGCCGGTACCGCGTCGGCGCTGATGGGCACGCTGCACTTCGCCATCGGCGCGGTCGCCATGGGCGTCGCCGGCGTGTTTTTCGACGGCACGCCGCTGCCGATGGTGGCGGGCATCACGCTCTGCGCGGCGATCTCCTTCACACTGGCCAAAATAACGCTCGGCCGCAGCCGGGACGTCGCGGAAGCGCCGGCGGAGTAAACTTCGCTTATCGAGACAAAAAGGCCGGGCGATGTTCCCGGCCTTTTCACGTTTGCGGTCCCGGTTCAAAGCAGCCTATGCCTATATGACGGGTTCAGGACATGCAGCTTCGACATCTCAAAACCTTCGTGGCGGTCGCCACCACCTTGAACATCACACGCGCCTCCGAGCGGGTTCATCTTGCCCAATCGAGCGTGACCGAACAGATCCAGGCGCTGGAAAGCGATCTAGGCACGTCGCTGTTCGACAGATCACGGCGTGGCTTGAAGCTGACGGCGGCGGGACAACGCCTGCTGGACTATGCAAACGATCTCCTCGACCTCGCGGACGAAGCCCGTTCCGCAGTCGCCGACGCGAGCGGCACGGTTGCCGGTCGCCTGACTGTCGGCGGCCTGGAGACGCTTTGCTCGACACGCTTGCCAGCTGTGCTGGCGGAATTCCATCGGCGCCATCCCGATGTGGAACTGAACCTCAGGGCGGACGATAGCAGTGGGTTGCGTGCCGGCGTGACAAGCGGGGCGCTGGACGTATCTTTCCATTTCGGAGCCGTCCCGGCGGCGCCGCCGGAGCTGCGAAGCGAGCAAGTGGCATTAGAAGAGCTCGTCACCATAATGCCGGCAAATCACCGGTTGGCCGGATATTCTGCCATAACGCCCGACGATCTGGCCGACGAGGCCTTCCTCGTCACCCAGCCCGGTTGCGTCTATAGGCGGATGTTCGACGAAACGTTTGCCGCAACATTGCCTGACCGTCCAAAACTCGTCGGCGAGTTCGCCAGCATGGGCGCGATACGGAGCCTTGTTGAAGGCGGTCTTGGATGCGCGCTGGTCCCGCGTCTCGTGGCTTCCGCGGCTGACGCCAATATCGTCGTGCTGCCCTGGGTCGGAAGCAGCCCGGTGACGCCGGTCACCATGGTATGGCGCCACCGCCGCATTCAAGCGCCGGTGCTGCGGCTGTTCCTTGCAATGGTCCGCGAAATTTTGGCCATCGCTAGACCAGTCGCTGGCCACCATCGACATGAAGCACGGTTCCGGTGATGAAGCCGTTGTGCATGAGGGACGTGATGGCTTGGGCAATGTCGGCTGCCTGGCCGATCCGGCCGACGAGCAGACGCTTTGCCATGGCGTCCAGCGCGGCTGTCTTTCCGCTGCCGACGACGGCATCCCAAATCGGCGTGTCGACCCAGCCGGGCGAAACGACGTTGACGCGGATCGGCGCCAGTTCGACGGCAAGCGCGTAGGCGAGTGAGCCAAGTGCCCCATTAACGGCTGCCACCACCGAGCCTTTCACCGCCGGACGATAGGCGGCGATGCCCGAGGTCAGCGTGATCGATCCCCCGGGCGTCAGACGAGGCGCGCCATGTTTGGAAAGAAGAAGCGGTCCGACGACTTTGGAATCCATCACTTTCCGCGCCACCGAGATATCCATCTCGGGAAGCAACACATAGACGCCGGTAACGTCGGCGGCGGTCGAGACGATGTGGTCGAGCGTGCCGACATCCTGGAACAGGCGCTGGACCTCGTCCTCGCTTGTGACGTCGGCTGCGATCGTCCTCAGCCTTTCCGGGTGAGGCAAGCGCTGCCGTGCGGCCGACAACCGGTTCTCGGAGCGGCCGACGATCGTAACCTCGGCGCCGGCGGCAAGCTGCTGTTCGGCAAGCGACAGCCCCATACCGGAACTGCCGCCAACGATCAGGATGCGTTCGTGTTTTGGTGTGGTTTCCTGGTTCATCTTATCTCTCCATGAGGCAGCTCGCCGGGCATGACCACACGCGGCGAGAAACTGAGGCCTTGTCCCGCAAAGGCGTGGAAGAAGGGAAACGGGAAGAAACGAATACTGCCATCGGAGGTTCCGATGATGGGAGGCCCTTGGGCTTTCGCCTCAGCCTGAGACGCCTCAGCCTGAGACGTTGACGATGCGCGATTTTCTGTGTAGCAGCGATCATCATGAAGATCGCAATGGTTCTTGCAGTGGTAGGAAAGCGCACGGGCAGGATGGTGTAACCATCCGGCGACAGCCACCCGTGCGCGACAAACAGGCTCCCGACGGGGCCTTTTTTTATGCCCGAAATTCTTCTTACGCCCGATTTCGGCGACGCCCCGTCAACCCATCCTCATCACGCTACGGGACAGAACCATGACAAGCGATAATTCCATTCAGCATACGAGCAAACGCATGACAGGAGCGGAGATCGTTCTCCGCGCACTCAAAGACAATGGTGTGGAGCATATTTTCGGCTATCCCGGCGCGGCCATATTGCCGATCTACGACGAGATATTCCAGCAGGACGACATCAAGCATATCCTCGTGCGCCACGAACAGGGCGCCGGCCATGCCGCGGAGGGTTATGCCCGGTCCACGGGCAAGGTCGGCGTGATGTTGGTTACATCAGGCCCAGGCACGACGAATGCCGTGACGCCCCTGCAGGACGCGTTGATGGATTCAGTACCGATCGTCTGTCTGTCCGGACAAGTGCCGACAACATTGATCGGCTCCGATGCCTTTCAGGAATGTGACACGATTGGCATCACGCGATCCTGCACCAAGCACAACTCTTTGGTCAAAGACGTCAATGACCTGGCGTCAGCAATCCATAGGGCGTTCCACATCGCCCGGTCGGGGCGACCGGGGCCTGTTCTCGTCGACATGCCAAAGGACGTTCTGTTTGCATCCGGCGTGTACACGCCGCCATCAGACGTTGTCGCGCTGAAGAACTATCGACCGAAGCTGCAGGGCGATATCGGCAAGATCGGCCAGGCGATAGAATTGATGGCCAATGCCAGCCGTCCCGTTATTTATGCCGGCGGCGGCATCGTCAATTCCGGCCCGGAAGCATCGAGATTGCTGCGGGAGTTGGTTCAACTGACCGACTTTCCGATCACCTCGACGCTTATGGGCCTTGGGGCTTACCCCGCCTCCGGCAAGAACTGGCTCAAAATGGTCGGTCTGCATGGTTCCTATGAGGCGAACATGGCGATGCACGATTGCGACGTCATGATCTGTGTCGGCGCGCGCTTCGATGACCGCGTGACCTCGCGTGTGGACGCTTTTTCGCCGAACTCCAGCAAGATCCATATCGATATAGATCCGTCCTCGATCAACAAGAACGTCCACGTCGATATCGGCATACAAGGCGATGTCGGCAATGTTCTGGATGACATGGTTCGTCTATGGCGCGCATTGCCTCAGAAACCGGATGGAGGCCGCCTCCAGGACTGGTGGAGAAGGATCGTCGGCTGGCGCGCACGGAATTCATTCTCTTACGAGATGAACAAGGATGTGATCATGCCGCAATATGCGGTGCAGCGTCTCTACGCGCTGACGAAGGATCGCGACACATACATCACCACTGAAGTGGGCCAGCATCAGATGTGGGCGGCCCAATTCTACGGCTTGGAAAAGCCGAACCGCTGGATGAGTTCGGGCGGCCTCGGGACGATGGGCTACGGCCTGCCGGCGGCGCTGGGCGTGCAGATCGCACATCCGGACAGCCTCGTCATCGATATCGCCGGCGACGCATCGGTTCAGATGACCATGAAAGAGATGTCGACGGCAGTCCAGTACGACGCGCCGATCAAGGTCTTCATCCTGAACAACGGATATATGGGCATGGTTCGCCAGTGGCAGCAAATTCTCCACGGCAACCGCCTCGCGCATTCCTATTCCGAGGCTTTGCCCGATTTTGTCAAATTGGCCGAGGCGTTCGGAGCGGTCGGCCTGCGCTGCGACAAACCAGCCGACCTTGATGATGCGATCCAGGAAATGATCGATGTGGACCGGCCGGTGCTCCTTGACTGTCGTGTTGCCAAGCTCGCCAATTGTTTTCCGATGATCAGGACGGGCAGGGCGCACAATGAGATGCTTCTGTCATATGAGGCTACCGACGAGACCTTTGGCAGCGCGATCGAAACGATCAGCCAGGGACTGGTATGAACGCCGCGGCGCCAGGGCGTATCAGGGCGTAAAAAGCCGAAGCCCGCAGCTGCACATATCGGGCGAGCCTGCGGCTGCGCATATCAAAAAGGGGGAGAAATGGAGGTTTCTGTTGCCAGGTACCTCCGAACCCCGCCTAGAAGTGCGAACCACTAGGGCTTGAATTGAAGCTATCGCACCGCTTACGCGGCGAGACGTGCTTCCGCATAGTTGTCGTTGGCAACTATAAGTTTAGCCCGATAACGGTGGTACAATGCCGGGCAAAAGTACGATCTTTACACCTTCGTCGATCCTATTTCGCCCCCAGCAAAAGCCGCTCCTGAGCAGCGGTTTTTGGTGGAGGCGCCGGGTACCGCCCCCGGGTCCGAACGGCTTATTTCATCGCCTGTTTATCGCCATAGTCGGTCGAGCCGACGAAGCGAATATAGGGACTGGCGGTGGAAAATGAAAGGCCGGAATGCCACTTTCGTCCGCGCCAAAGTGGATCATGAAGGGTTGACTTGCAGCCGGTCTCAACCGAAGCTTTGTGGCGGTGAGGAGACCTAGCGCATACTTGCGGCAGCGCGCCACAATCCTCATCGACCGGATCCCGTGGCGCCGACGAGGGGAAATTCGATGGCCGATTATCTCGCAGACGTAAAGAAGTATGATGCGGCGGCGGATGCCGACGCGGTCGCCAAGATCGTCAAGCATCTGGGCATCGCGCTCAGGAACCGCGATTCCTCGCTAGTGTCCTGCACCGACCCGGAGGAACTGAAGCGCGTCAGGAACAGCTGGGTCGCCGGCAAGCTCGGCGTCACCGACGGTGCCAAGGCGGATGCGGCTATCGAAAAGACCTGCAAGGCTATGGCGGCCGACAACAGCAAGAGCCGGGTGACATTCTATTACCTCGTCGCCAAGGATCTGGGCATGCTCGGCTCGCTCTGAGCAACCTCGCCGCCGGTGCTGGTGAGACTTCTGCTGGAATCGTCTCGCTTTGCTGTGTTCGGCCGACGGTCATTCGGCTATGATGGCTGACAACCCGAATCGGACCGGAGCCGATGCGCCAGTATCTCGACCTTCTGAAGCATGTGCTGGAAAACGGCGCTGATCGCGGCGACCGCACGGGCACCGGAACGCGCTCGGTATTCGGCTACCAGATGCGCTTCGACCTGGCCCGCGGCTTTCCGGTCACCACCACCAAGAAGCTGCACCTGAAGTCGATCATCCACGAACTTTTGTGGTTCCTGGCCGGCGACACCAACATCAAATATCTCAACGATCACGGCGTCTCGATCTGGGATGAGTGGGCCGACGAGAACGGCGATCTCGGCCCGGTCTATGGCAAACAATGGCGGTCGTGGCCGGACGGCCATGGCGGCGCCATCGACCAGATTGCGAATCTTCTGAAGGAGATACGCAAAAATCCTAATTCGCGGCGGCTGATCGTTTCGGCGTGGAACCCGGCCGAGGTGGAGGCCATGGCCTTGCCGCCCTGCCACTGCCTGTTCCAGTTCTATGTTTCGGAAGGCAAGCTTTCCTGCCAGCTCTACCAGCGTTCGGGCGATATCTTTCTCGGTGTGCCGTTCAACATCGCTTCCTATGCGTTGCTGACGCTGATGGTGGCGCAGGTGACCGGATTGAAACCCGGCGATTTCATCCACACGCTCGGCGACGCGCATCTTTACTCGAACCATTTCGAGCAGGCGCGCGAACAATTGCGGCGCACGCCCAAGGCGTTGCCGACGCTGTGGATCAATCCCGAGGTGAAGGATCTCTTTGCCTTCCGCTTCGAGGATTTCCGGCTCGAGAACTATTTCGCCGACGCGACGATCAAGGCACCGATCGCGGTCTAGCACCATAGCTGACTGTGCATGTCGACATTGCCTACTGCGGCTACGCCCTCGGGCGTTGTCAGCATCCATCTTTATTGGCCGACGTCGACTTGACGCTCAATCCCTGGTCGCTGATTTTCATGTGAATATTTCCGTCGGCCTCGGTGCCGCTGTATCCAACGAAGATTATCGCAGGCCGGGAAAACCTCAGCTCAGAATGCCGTAGGCGGTAAAGAGCCTTTCCTTGTTATGTTCACATGGATATATCGATGGACGGCTTCGGGCGTTCCGAGACGAGGAGAGTTTCATGCTGGCGCGCAAAGGTTCGACGACGATTGCCATCGCGGGTCTCGCCGCCATCCTGATGGCCGCGGTGCCGGCGGCCCATGCCGATGACAAGGTGGTCGTGTTTGCCGCGGCGAGCCTGAAGGATGGGCTCGATGCCGTCAACAAGGCCTGCGAGGCCGATGTCGGCGAGGCGGCGACCATTTCCTACGCGGCGAGCTCGGCGCTGGCGAGGCAGATTGAAAGCGGCGCGCCAGCAGACCTGTTCATCTCGGCCGATCTCGACTGGATGAAATATCTTGCCGACAGGAAGCTGACCAAGCCCGAAACCCAAGTGAAACTGCTCGGTAACCAGATCGTGCTGGTTGCGCCGCGGGATTCCAAGGTTGAAACCAGGATCGAAAAGGGTTTCGATCTTGCCAAGCTCGTCGGTGACGGCAAACTTGCCATGGGCGATGTCAAAGCTGTGCCGGCAGGCAAATACGGCAAGGCAGCCCTCGAATCGCTCGGTGCCTGGTCTTCGGTCGAAGGCAAGGTGGCGCAGGCCGAGAATGTCCGCGCCGCCCTAAAGCTGGTGTCGACCGGCGAGGCAGCACTCGGCATCGTCTACGCCACGGATGCGCATGCGGAGCCTGGCGTGAAGGTGGTCGGCACTTTCCCCGCGGGTACCCATCCGCCGATCATCTATCCAGTCGCCCAGCTTGCGGATTCGAAGAGCAGGGATACGCCGGCATTCCTGAAATGCCTGCAATCCGCCAAGGCTGGCGAACTCTTCAAGGCGCAAGGTTTTACAATCCTCGCGCCGAGCAACTGACGTACGGCACCGCACATGAACTGGCTGCTGGATCTCGCTCCCGACGAATGGAATGCGGTCCGGCTGTCGATCAAGGTGGCGACCGTGGCGATGATTGCCAGCCTGCCGCCAGGCGTCCTGATCGCTCTTGTGCTTGCCCGCGGCCAGTTCTGGGGCAAGACGCTGCTCAATGGTCTGGTGCATCTGCCGCTGATCGTGCCGCCGGTGGTGACCGGCTATTTGCTGCTGTTGACTTTCGGCAAGCGTGGTCCGGCCGGCGCTTTCCTGGCCGAACATTTCGGGATCGTTTTTTCCTTCCGCTGGACTGGCGCCGCGCTCGCCTGCGGCGTGATGGGCTTTCCGCTGATGGTGCGGGCCATCCGGCTGTCGATCGAGGCCGTCGACCGCA
Source organism: Mesorhizobium sp. M0898 (assembly GCF_040319695.1). Lineage (NCBI taxonomy): Bacteria > Pseudomonadati > Pseudomonadota > Alphaproteobacteria > Hyphomicrobiales > Phyllobacteriaceae > Mesorhizobium > Mesorhizobium sp. M0898. Next base: position 60,206 of record NZ_JAMYOE010000018.1, read on the forward strand.
AAATCGAGGCGGCCGCCGGCACGCTCGGCGCCAATCCGCTATGGGTATTCGGCACGATCACGCTGCCGCTGATCCTGCCCGGGCTGATCGCCGGTGCGATCCTCTCCTTCGCCAAGGCGATGGGCGAATTCGGCGCGACGATCACCTTTGTCTCCAACATCCCGAACGAGACGCAGACGCTACCGTCGGCGATCTACACTTTCACGCAGGTTCCCGGCGGCGACGCCGGCGCGCTCAGGCTGACGCTGATCTCGATCGTCATCTCGATGGCGGCACTTGTTGCCTCGGAAGTGCTGGCGCGGCGCGTCGGCCGGCGGATGGACATCGAATGACGGTTCAGGTCGACATCAGCCACCGGCTTGGCGATTTCACCGTCAATGCCCGCTTCGAAAGCGCCGGGCGGCTGACTGCGCTGTTCGGGCCTTCCGGCTCCGGAAAGACGACGCTGATCAATTTGATTGCCGGGCTGATCCGCCCCGACAAAGGTCGCATCGCGGCCGAGGGCCGCGTGCTGGTTGATAGCGATGCCGGTCTGTTCGTGCCGAAGCACAAACGGCGGATCGGCATGGTGTTCCAGGATGCGCGGCTGTTTCCGCATATGAGCGTGGCGAGCAATCTGCGCTATGGCCGCTGGTTCACGCCGGCTGCCGAGCGTTACGCCGATATCAATGGCGTGGTCGAACTGCTCGGGATCGGCCATTTGCTCGATCGGCGGCCGGCAAAACTCTCCGGTGGCGAGAAGCAGCGCGTGGCAATCGGCAGGGCGCTGCTTGCCAGTCCGAAATTGCTGCTGATGGACGAGCCGCTGGCGTCGCTCGACGAGGCGCGCAAGGCCGAGATCTTGCCTTACATCGAGCGGCTGCGCGACGAGACGAAAATTCCGATCGTCTATGTCAGCCACTCGATCGCCGAAGTGGCGCGGCTGGCGAGCGACGTCGTGGTGCTGATGCAAGGAAAGGTCGCCGCTTCCGGTCCGACCGGAGCGATCATGCAGCGTCTGGATCTATTGCCGGCCGAAGAGCGCGGCGAGGGCGGTGCCGTGCTGGATACCGCGGTTCTGCGCCACGACGAAGCCTTCGGCATGACGGTGCTAGGCTCATTGGCGGGCGAGATCCGGGTGCCGCTTCTGGCAACGCCAGTCGGTGCGCCGGTGCGCGTCCGCATCCGTGCCCGCGACGTGATGATCGCCACCGAGCAGCCGGTTGGCCTCAGCGCGCTCAACATATTGCCGGGCACGATCGTGGCGATAGAGCCGGGCGAAGGGCCTACCGTCGAGATCGGCCTCGACTGCAATGGCGCAACCGTGCTTGCCCGCATCACAGAACAGTCGCGGCAGACACTGGGGCTTCGGCTTGGTCGACAGGCCTTCGCCGTGGTCAAGACGGTCAGCTTCGACCGGGCGAATACCGGCGCCGGCCTGCCCGCCGAGGCGGATGAGTGAACGGCCGATGATTCGCTATATCGTTTTGGAATAGCGGTATCGCCGCGGAACTTGTAGAATAGCGTGACCGCGGAGGAGCAAATGCCGTCGCTGAGTTTGCGGATAAATCTCGATCCAGATGGCCGCATCGGACCGGGCAAGATCGAGCTTCTGGAACAGATCGCCGCCTTCGGCTCGATTTCGGCCGCGGCACGCGGCATGGAGATGTCCTACAAGCACGCCTGGGATCTGGTCGAAGACATGAACCGCGTGTTCGGCAAGCCGCTGGTTGCGGCACAGACGGGCGGCAAAAAAGGCGGTGGCGCCCAGTTGACGTCGGTCGGGCTTGCTGTGGTCAGCCGCTTCCGCGCGATCGAGCGGGCTGCGTCTTCAGCAGCGGCGGCGCATATGGAGGCGCTGCAGGCCGAGATCGACGCAGCGTGACGCCGGCGGAATTCATGCCGCGTGTGATCCCTGTTACTTCTTAGGCTCGCCCGGCTTGCGCAGCAGATAGGTGTCCATGATCCAGCCTTTTTTCCGGCGGGCCTGCTCACGGGTGGTCACGATCTTGTCGCCGACGTCGCCAATCCGGCCCGAGATGACGATCTCGTCAGGCGTCCCGAGATAGGCGCCCCAGTGAACGGTGACGTCGTTGTCGTCCAGCGTGTTGAAGGCGCATTTGCCGTCCAGCATGACGATGGTGCTGCCGGCGTTTTCGGGCAGACCTTCCTCGGCGAGCCGGCGGCCGGTGGTGATCAAAATGGCGTCGCCGATCCGGTTCAATGCCATTTTGTGGCTGGCTGCGAGTGCCTGGATGGCGGTGATGCCAGGGACGACCTCCAGCTCGAACGCTACATTGCCTCTGAGGCGCACGCGCTCAAGGATGCGCAGCGCACTGTCGTAGAGCGACGGATCGCCCCAGATCAGGAAGGCGCCGCAGCCATCTTCAGGGAGTTCGTCGCGGATCAGGCCTTCGTAGATCGCGGCGATCGCCTCGTGCCAGTCGTCGACGGTCGAGCGGTAGGAAGGCGCCGGCTCGGCGCGCACCGGCACGTCGAATTCGACACGGCGCGAGTCCGGATTAATGACGAAGCGGTCGCAGATCTGGCGGCGCAATTCGGCGAGATCGTTCTTCTTGGCGCCCTTGTCGGGAATGAACAGCACGTCGGCCCGATTGAGACCGTTAATGGCCTGGACCGTCATGTGCTCCGGATTGCCGGCGCCGATGCCGATGACGAGAAGCTTGCGCATGGGCGAACTCCTGCCCGATCGGGACCGGCGTGTCTAGACCGACACGACATGCCGGCAGGCGCTGGCGCATTTGCCGAAAGGCTTTGAAACGCCACATTGAACAGCTAGAGTCATGTTGGCATTCTCGCCGGGGGAGTTTCCATGTTCCGTTACGTCCTGACCGCAGCCTTGGCGCTCTCGGCTACGCCTGCGCTCGCCAATGATTCGGTCGCCGAACTCGGCACCGGTGGGCTGATTCTTTCGCGCAGCGATGCGGTGGCGATGGAAAGCGAGGATCTCTACATCTCGCCGGAAAAAGTGATGGTCGATTACGTCTTCCGCAACAATACCGACAAGGATGTCGATGCGATCGTCGCCTTTCCGATGCCCGACATCGAAGGCGACCCCGAAGAAATACCAGCGATTCCGGAGGCGCAGAGCGACAATTTCCTCGGCTTCGAAGTGACGATCGACGGGGAGCCGGCAAAGCCGCAGCTCGAGCAGAAGGTGTTCGCGCTCGGCATCGACATCGGCGCTGACCTGAAGGCGCAGGGCGTGCCGTTCTATCCGTTCGGCGATGCGGCCAAGGCAGCGCTGGCAAAGCTGCCGCAAGCGGTCGCCGACGACTGGGTCAACCGCGGCATCATCATCGAGGACACTGCTGACGACGGTTCGGGCATGAAGACCGTCTATACGCCGTTCTGGCAATTGCGCTCGACCTATTGGTGGCGCTCGACGTTTCCGGCCAACAAGGCGGTCCATGTCTCGCATCGCTACAAGCCGAGCGTCGGCGGCACCTCCTCGGTCAGCTTCTTCTATGACGGCCAGTTCCAGGGTCAGTATGCCGCCTACAAGACACGCTACTGCATGGACGATGCCTTCGAGAATGCCGTGCGCAAGGCAGCCAAGGACGATCCCGACGGCTATCCCAAATATTTCGAGAACCGCATCGCCTATATCCTGACCACGGGCGGCAACTGGGCGTCGGGAAACATCGGCAGTTTCAAGCTGACCGTCGACAAGGGCGATGCGAAGAACCTGGTCTCGTTTTGCGGCGAAAACGTCAGGAAGATCGGACCGACGACGTTCGAGATGAAGGCGCAGAACTTCTACCCCGAGCACGACATCGACATATTGCTGCTGAAGCCATCGGATGGCGGAAACGGCGGCTGATGAACCTCGCGATTTATGTCGCCATCGCCGAGAACGGCGTGATCGGGCGCGAGGGTGGGTTGCCGTGGCGGCTGTCCACCGATCTCAAGCGGTTCAAAGCCGATACGATGGGCAAGCCCATCATCATGGGCCGCAAGACCTATGAAGGCATCGGCCGCCCATTGCCGGGCAGGCTCAACATCGTGGTGACACGAGACAAGGCATGGCGCGCCGAGGGCGTCGAAGTCGCGCACTCGATCGAGGACGCAATCGCGCTGGCGACGGTGCGCGGGCGCTGCATGGCCGGCGCCGACGAGATCTGCGTCATCGGCGGCGGCGAAATCTACGCTCAGGCGCTGCCGTTGGCCGATCGGCTGCACGTGACCCATGTTCTGGCCGCGGTCGACGGCGATGCCCATTTCCCGCCGATCGATCCGGCGCTGTGGCGGATCGTCCGCTCGCAGGAGGTGGAGGCTGGCGAAAAGGACAGCCATGCGACACGCTATTCGGTTTACGAGCGGCGCCGCGACGTGCATTGAAGGCGACAAAGGGGTCGCGACAGGTCTAGATGGACCCAAAGGCGGACAGTGGCGGCAGCCGATCGCGTTGAAAGCGTGCCGTCGCATCCCTATAGAAGAATAATATTGGATTTTGCGCCGGTGAGCCGGCGCTTGAGGGAATTCCAAGCGAAAGGACATTCATGCCCTGGAACGACAAGAGCGGCGGCGGCGGCCCGTGGGGCGGCGGCAACAATCAGGGGCCTTGGGGTCAGGGACCAAAAGGACCCAGCGGCCCGCAGGGCTCGCCTCCCGATCTCGAGGATATTATCCGGCGCGGGCAGGACCGGTTGCGGCGCGCGCTGCCGGGCGGCGGTGGCGCGAGCCCTGCCGTGTTCGGGCTGATTGCCGCGGCGCTGGTGGTGCTATGGGCGTTCAAGGCAGTGTACACCGTCCAGCCAGATGAAGTTGCGGTGGAGCTCAGGTTCGGCAAGCCGAAGGCGGAGCTGTCGCAGCCGGGCCTGCATTTCCATTGGTGGCCCATCGAAACGGTCGAGACCGCTAACATCGCCGAGCAGCTTGTCAGCATCGGCGGCGGCAGCACCAGCGGCGATGGCCTGATGCTTTCCGGCGACCAGAACATCGTCAACGTGCAATTCTCGGTGGCCTATCAGGTTTCCGACCCGAAGGCCTATCTGTTCGACGTGTCCGACCCGGGCGGCATGCTGCAGCAGGTCGCCGAAAGCGCGATGCGCGAAGCGGTCGGCCGGCGCCCGGCGCAGGACATTTTCCGCGACGACCGGCAAGGCATTGCGGCGTCGGTGCGTGAGATCATCCAGACGACGCTGGACGGCTACAAGGCCGGCCTCAACGTCAACGCAATTTCCATCGAGGACGCCGCGCCGCCGCGCGAGGTGGCAGACGCGTTCGACGAGGTGCAGCGGGCCGAACAGGACGAGGACAAGTTCGTCGAGCAGGCCAATCAGTATTCCAATCAGAAGCTCGGCCAGGCGCGCGGTGCGGCCGCACAGATCCGCGAAGACGCGGCCGCCTACAAGAACCGGGTCGTGCAGGAGGCCGAAGGCGAGGCGCAGCGCTTCATCTCGGTCTATGACGAATATGCAAAGGCGCCGGAAGTGACGCGCAAGCGGCTCTACCTGGAGACGATGGAGAGGGTGCTGAAGGATTCGAGCAAGGTCATCGTCGAGCAAGGCAACGGGCAAGGGGTGGTTCCCTACCTGCCGCTGCCGGCATTGCAGCAGAAGGCGCCGGCACCGGCCACCGGAGGAAACCAGTGATGGCCAACCGTCTTCCCGTCATTGCGGTCATCGCCGCGGTCATCCTGTTCCTGCTCTATTCGTCGGTCTTCGTCGTCAATGCGCGCCAGCAGGCGCTGGTGCTCAGGTTCGGCGAAATCGTCGACGTCAAGAACCAGCCGGGCATCTATTTCAAGGCGCCATTCTCCTTCTTCGATGCCGACACCGTCCAGCTGATCGAAAACAGGGTCCTGCGCTTCGACCTCGACAACATCCGTGTCCAGGTTTCGGGCGGCAAATTCTATGAGGTCGATGCCTTTATCGCCTATCGTATCTCGGACCCGCGTGTGTTCCGCGCCGCGGTTTCCGGTCAGATCGAACTGGCCGAGGCCCGGCTGAGGACGCGTCTCGACGCTGCCTTGCGCCGCGTCTACGGCCTGCGCGACTTCGAGGCGGCACTCTCGGAAGAGCGCGCCGTGATGATGCGCGAGGTGCGCGATCAGCTGAGGCCTGATGCCACCTCGCTTGGCCTGCAGATCGAGGATGTCCGCATCCGCCGCACCGATCTCACGGCCGAAGTCTCGCAGCAGACCTTCGACCGCATGAAGGCCGAACGTCTCGCCGAAGCCGAGCGGCTGAGGGCGCGCGGCAACGAGGCAGCGCAGCGGATCAGGGCTCGCGCCGACCGCGAAGTGGTCGAAATCGTCGCCGAAGCGCAGAAAGAGTCTGAAATCCTGCGCGGTGAAGGTGAAGCCCAGCGCAGCGCGACGTTTGCCGGGGCCTATCAGCGCGATCCGGCCTTCTTCGATTTCTACCGGTCGATGAATGCCTATGGCACGGCGCTGAACAGCGCAGGAACGACGATGGTGCTGTCGCCGAATTCCGAGTTCTTCCGCTTCTTCCGCGACCCGGACAGCAAGGAAACGCCTGCGGCACCGGCGGCACCACCGCCAGCACCTGCCGCTCCCGCGCCACCGGCGGCTCAGCCAAGCACCGGCCAGTAGGGCCGGTGCAGGGATAGCCGGCGTAACAGAGGATTTATTCTCTGGCGGTAGCCATAGCCGCAAACGTGCCTTATTTCTTGCCAACATGACGCGACGCGGCGTTTTTTGCCGAAGCGCTTTTTTCAGAACACCCGGAGGCCTTTCGATGACATCCACCACCCTTCTGCGTGCAGCGAGGCGGACGTTCATCGCCGGGGCCGCTGCGCTTCTGGTCGGCGCCATTGCCGTTCCGTCGTTCGTGGCGCCGACGATGGCAGCCGACGGGCCGCCCTCGGTTGCCGATCTCGCCGCCGGCCTGCTTGGCGCCGTGGTCAACATCTCGACGTCGCAGACTGTTAAAGGCACTGAGGGGCCGGGCGCAGTGCCGATGCCGCAGCTGCCGGAGGGCTCGCCCTTCCAGGACTTCTTCGACGATTTCTTCAAGAACCGTGGCGGCGACAAGGGCGGCGGCGGGCAAAAGGTGCAGTCGCTGGGCTCCGGCTTCGTGGTCGACGCCGAGCAGGGCATCGTGGTGACCAACAACCACGTCATTGCCGATGCCGACGACATCGAGGTGAATTTCTCCGATGGGGTGACGCTCAAGGCGACGCTGGTCGGCACCGACACCAAGACCGATGTCGCGGTGCTGAAGGTCGATCCGAAAGGGCACAAGCTGACGGCGGTGAAGTTCGGCGATTCCAACACGATGCGTGTCGGCGACTGGGTGATGGCGATCGGCAATCCGTTCGGTCTCGGCGGCACGGTGACGGTCGGCATCGTCTCGGCACGCAATCGCGACATCAATTCCGGCCCGTATGACGACTTCATCCAGACCGATGCCGCGATCAACCGCGGCAATTCCGGCGGACCGCTGTTCAACAGCAGCGGCGAGGTCATCGGCATCAACACGGCAATCATCTCGCCATCGGGCGGCTCGATCGGCATCGGCTTCTCGATCCCGTCGCAGCTTGCCTCGGGCGTCGTCGACCAGCTTCGCCAGTTCGGCGAGACGCGGCGCGGCTGGCTCGGCGTGCGCATCCAGCCGGTGACCGACGACATTGCCGAAAGCCTGGGCATGGCGACCGCCAAGGGCGCGTTGGTCGCCGGCGTTATCAAGGGCGGGCCGGTCGACAACGGCACCATCCAGGCCGGCGACGTCATCATCAAGTTCGACGGCAAGGACATCCATGAAATGCGCGACCTGCCACGCGTCGTGGCGGAGAGCCCGGTCGGCAAGGCGGTCGACGTGATCATCGTGCGCAAAGGGGTCGAGCAGACCGTCAAGGTGACGCTCGGCCGGCTCGAGGACGGCGAAAAGCTTGCCAGCGGCGGTGAAAACGGCAACGCCGACCAGGACGATGCCGACAAGGCGCCTGCGGTTTCGACGGCTGCCGTGCTCGGCATGACGATCGGCGAGCTCAATGAGGAGACGCGCACGAAATTCGGCATCGCCGCCGACGTCTCCGGAGTCGTCGTGACCGACGTCTCCAAGGATTCGGCGGCTGCCGAACGCGGCATCCAGCCGGGCGAGGTGATCACCGAGATCGCGCAGGAATCGGTCGCCACGCCCAAGGATGTCATGGACCGGATCGGCGCGCTGAAGGAGCAGGGGCGCAAGAACGCGCTTTTGATGCTGGCGTCGAAGACCGGCGAGCTGCGGTTCGTTACGATCCGGATGGATTGAGTCCGGAAGAGCCTGCAACGCTCTGATGTTAAAAGGAAAAGGGCGGCTAGCGGGCCGCTTTTTTTCTTGCCTGCCAGTCTGTGCGTGACAGCCTGTAGAAGACATGTCGCCTGAGTGCGGTGTGGCTGTCCGGAACACCGGGACGGTCGAAATCGGAGGCGGGGTCGGCGATCATGCCCAGGCGCTCCATGACGCCAGTGGACCGGCTGTTATCCTTGACTGCGAAGGACACGATTTCGTCGAGGCCAAGTCTTTCAAAGCCATAGGTGAGCCAGGCTTCGGCTGCTTCGGTGACATAGCCGCGGCCCCAGAATTCGGGTGCCAGCCGCCAGCCGATCTCGATCGTGCCGCGCGGCAGGAATGGCAAATGATCGGTTCCGGTTATGCCGACGAAGCCGATGCATTCACCTGTGGCTGCGATCTCAGCGGCCGCGAAGCCGAAGCCGTCGCGATCGATAGCCGCGCGCAACTCCTCCATCTTGGCGTCAGCCTGGGCGCGGTCGCGGCGAAACGGAAAGAATTCCATGACCAACTCGTCGGAATTGATGCGATGGAAGAGCTCGCGGTCACGATCTCCCCAGTTGCGCAGGATCAGGCGCTCGGTGCGGATCGGCGTCATTCGACAAATTCCTTCCGGCGATAACCCTGCAGATAAAGCAAGGCGGTGAGGTCGCCGTGGTCGATACGGATCTTTGCCTCGGCTGCCACGGCCGGCTTGGCATGCAAGGCGACGCCGATCCCGGCAAGACGGATCATGTCGAGATCGTTGGCGCCGTCACCGACGGCAATGGCATCGGCAGGCGTCAGGCCGAGGCCGGCGGAAATCTCGATAAGGGCTTCGGCCTTGGCGGCGCGGCCGAGGATCGGTTCGGCGACCAGGCCGGTGAAGCGGCGATCCTGCTCGATCAGGCGGTTGGCGCGATTTTCGTGAAAGCCGAGCAATGCTGCGATGCGGGTGGTGAAGATGTCGAAACCACCGGAGATCAGGGCCGTCCAGGCGCCATTGGCCGCCATTGTCTGGACGAGCGTGCGGCCGCCGGAGGCTAGCGTCAGGCGATTGTCGATGATGCGGTCGATGATTGCGGCATCGAGACCCTTGAGCAGCGCCACGCGCTCGCGCAAGGCCGGCTCGAATGCGATCTCGCCGTTCATCGATCGCGCCGTGATGGCGGCGACGCGATCCTTGACGCCGATCTCGTCGGCAAGCTCGTCGATGCATTCCTGGTCGATCATCGTCGAATCCATGTCGGCGATCAGGATCTTCTTGCGCCTGTTCTCGGCCGGCTGGACGGCCACGTCGATCGGTTCGGAAGCCAGCGCGGCACGCAGGCGCGCCGTTATTTCGGAAGCGTCGGCGGTCTCCGGCAAGTCGAGCTCGCAGGCGATGCCTTCGGCCAGCCAGCGAACAGCGCTTGCGCCGACCGACCGCGAGGCCATATTCGCTAGCGTCGGCGTCAATGCGCGGCCGGCGGGATGGGATAGAAGCGTGGCGATCAGCGGCATCGAAAATTCCAGCGGACGGGCGGGCGGCGGCCGCCTGAAGAACGCGATCCTGATAGCCGGGCCGACCGCCAGCGGCAAGTCGGCGCTCGCACTCGACCTCGCCGAGCGCAATGGCGGTGTCATCGTCAACACCGATTCCATGCAAGGCTATTCGGTGCTCGACGTGCTGACGGCGCGGCCTGGTCCCGCCGAACTCGCCCGCGTCCCCCACTTTCTTTATGGACACGTCGATCCGTCCACCGCCTATTCAACCGGCGCCTGGTTGCGTGATGTCATAAAGCTGATCGACGACGGCACGCTTTCGGAGCGGCCAGTGATTTTCGTCGGCGGAACCGGGCTTTATTTCCGGGCGCTCACGGAAGGTATCTCGGAGATGCCCGACATTCCGAAGTCGATCCGCGACCGCTGGCGCTACGAGCTCCAGGAACAGGGCGCAGTGAGATTGCACCGCATCCTGTTGCGCGAGGATTCTGCGGCCGGCATGATGCTGAAGCCGACGGATGGCCAGCGCATCGTGCGGGCGCTGGAGGTGCTCGACGCGTCGGGCCGTTCCATCCTGGACTGGCAGGCCGCGCGTGGCCGGCCGTTGATCGACGGGAGCAGCGCGCGTTTTTTCGTCATCGAGCCGGAGCGAGCGGCTCTGGTGGAGCGGATCGATGCCCGCTTCGACCGCATGCTGGATGAGGGGGCACTGGACGAGGTGAAACAGCTTTCAGCGCTCGGCCTCGATCCCGACCTGCCGGCGATGAAAGCAATCGGTGTTCGCGAGCTTCAGGCCGCGCTGGCCGGCGCCTTCAGTTTTCCCGAGGCCATCGAGCGCGCGAAAATCGCGACGCGGCAATATGCCAAACGGCAGGCGACCTGGTTCAGGCACCAATTGGGCCCGGAATGGCAGAGATTGCGTCCTGATGGGGGGATCGACTCGATGCTCTCACTCCCTCCTTCGAGCGCAACCTGAAAAGTCGACACCGAGGGGACATTTCGCGTTGAAGTTGTCCAGGTTAACTGTCCGTAAGTTCCCGCATGCCATAAGATCGCTACGAACTTTCCAACGGGGAGCAGATGCGTTTCCACAAGGCGGAATCAGCCTTTTTCGTCTTTATTTTTGTGATCCTGGCCGCCGGCCTGGTGACGCTTTACGCCTATGGGCTCCTGCAAACCCTGGCCGCCGACATTAGCAATACGCCTTCAAAACTCGATGAAATCGTCTATCTCAACAAGCTGCTGTTTGCGACGGGCGTGCTGTTGGCGACTGCGCTGTTCTTCGGCATTTTCTTCATCTACCCGCTGATCCGAAAGCAGGCGACGGAAGAAGGCAAGCTGCGCGCCATGACCGTTTCGCTCAGCGCGCGTTCGGAGACGCTGGAGCATGCGGCGCTCACCGACAGCCTCACCGGCATGCAGAACCGGCGTTATTTCGACGATGCGCTGAAGGAATATCTCGAAGAGTTCCGCCGCATCGAGAAACCAGTAGGGCTGATGATCCTCGACCTCGACCATTTCAAGCAGGTCAACGACAGCCACGGCCACGATGTCGGCGACGAGGTGTTGCGGGCGGTCGCCAACTGTCTCAAGGACATGACACGCTATCACGACGTGGTGGCGCGCCTGGGCGGCGAGGAGTTCGCGGTGGTCACGCCCAATATGGACGCCGAGCTGCTATCCAAATTCGCCGAGCGCATCCGCAAGGCGATCGCCAACATGTCGGTGCTGACGGGCAATGTCCGACTGAAAATCACCACCAGCGTCGGGCTTGCCGTCTGGGATCGCAAGGAAACCGCCGAGGAGTTCTATCGCCGCGCCGATCGCCAGCTCTATGAGGCGAAGAGGCAAGGGCGCAACCGCGTCTGTGCCTGAATTCCGTCATTGAATTCGTGATTCCGGCCGTCTGGTATCGTTTTCTTCGTTTCCGGTGCACGCAGACCGACATCACCCCGTCAAGCTGAGATGCTGCCTTTGCGGGGCTTGCCGGAAATAGAGGTGTTGCCGTGACTAAATCCGATCTCTCCGGTCTTTACCGAGGCTATATTGCATGCCTGAACAAGCAGGATTGGCCAAATCTGGGGAGGTTTGTTCATGATGAAGTGACCCACAACGGTCGCAAGCTCGGATTGTCCGGCTATCTCGAAATGTTGGTGAGAGACTTCGACGAAATTCCGGACCTTTATTTCAACATTCAGCTATTGGTTGCCGATCCGCCTTATGTAGCGAGCCGGCTAAGCTTCGACTGCGCGCCAAGGGGAACGTTCCTTGGGCTCGATGTAAGCGGGAAGAGAATTTCGTTTGCCGAGAACGTATTTTATGAGCTTCAGAGAGGGAAAATTCGCCAGGTGTGGTCAGTTATAGACAAGACAGCCATCGAAACTCAGCTTTGATATCTGCGAGCGCTGCCTAAAAGTCGCTCGGCTCAATCATTCTGGGGGACGCAGGCCGAAGGTCGCCGGCTTGAGGCCGTAGCGCAAGTCGAAATCGTCGTTTCGCTGGGTGCGTGCGGCCGACGGCTTGCGATAGTCCGAATCGCCGGCCTGCCGGCCCGGATCGACGACTTCCGCGAAAGGCATTGCCTGTTGTGATTTCGGCACGTTGCGCAGCCGTTCGACGATTGCCACGAGGTCGACCTCGTCGCCGGTTTCGGACGGCAAGGCATTCTCGCGTCTGGCGGTGCCGGGGATCAAATCCTCGGAGAGCTTTTCGAACTTCATCCGCATCGTCGTCGCCACGCCTTCCCCGAAGGCGATAGCCTCGCGCTGGCCCATGGAAGACAGGAACGCGAGCGTCGAAGCCGAGGAATCGGCGATCGCCGAGCGGATGATCGCCTGGTCCTGCTCGTTGGCGAGCCGCATGGCAAAGAACGTCGAGCACTGCGACAGGATGGTCGGGTCGAGTTCGCCCGGGCGCTGGGTGACGACGCCGAGATAACAGCCATATTTGCGGCCTTCCTTGGCGATGCGCGACAGCGCGTGCCGCGTCGGCGCGAAACCGAGGCGCGGATCGGCCGGCATATAGCGATGCGCTTCCTCGCACAGGAAGAGCAGCCGCAGGCGGCCTTCGCTCCACAACGCCAGGTCGAAGGCCAGCCGCGCCAGGACCGAGCAAACGGAATTGACCACCTCGGACGGCATGCCGGCCATTTCGAAGCAGGTCACCGGGCGGCCGTGATGCGGCACGCGGAAGATGTTGCCGATCGTCTCGTGGATGGTGTCCTCGATCAGGCGCGAGTTGAACATGAAACGGTAGCGCGGATCGGATGCCGCCGATTCGATACGTGTCTTCAGTGACCTGAGGGTCGGGCGATCGTTCTTGCTTTCCAGCAGCCCCATGCGCTCGTCGACCAGCTTGATGAGGTCGGCAATGCGATAGGGCACCGGCGCGTCTGCGGTCAGCGCATCGGTGCTGCGCCGTAGATAGTTGCCGGAGTTCGGATTGCGGTAGAGGTTCTTGGCCGCGGGGATGAGATCGCGCAAGGCGTCGACCTCTTCCGGGACCGTCTCGCGGCCGCGAAACAGCACCTCGGCAAATTCCTCTAGCTTGAACATCCAGAAGGGCAGGTCGAGCGTCGTCGAATCGACCCTGACGCAATATTCGGGCAACGACGCGGCGAACTCGTTGTGTGGATCGAGGATGAGCACGCGCAGGTCGGGCCGGGCGGCGATCGACTTGCGCAAGAGCAGCGACACGGCGGTCGATTTGCCGACCCCGGTGGTGCCGACAATGGCGAAATGCCGCGCCAGCGTATCGTCGATGGCGATATTGGCGTCGATCGCCTCGTCCTGCGACAGCGTGCCGATGGTGATCGAATGACGACCTGCGAGATCGTAGACGGCCTGCAGGTCGCGGCTGCGGATACGATGGGCAATGGCGCCGATATGCGGGTAGGTTGTGATGCCACGGTCGAAGATCGGCTTCGCGCCGGGTTCGGCCCCGTCGCGCACCTCGCCGATCAATTCGATGCTGACCTCGATCGGATTCTGGCCCTCGCTGCTCCACGCACGATCCGACTTGCCGATTTCATAGACCAGGCCGACGGTTCGTGATGTACCGAGATTGATCGAGATCATCTTGCCGACGCTCCACAGGCCGGTGACCGTGCCTTCGATATCGTCGGCATAGGCGCTGATGGTGGCGCGCGCGCCGTCGCATTGTACGACATTGCCCAGAATGCGCTTGTCGTTCTGCTCCGCCCTGCGGCGCTCCAGCAAAGTCGGTTCCCCAATGGAGGCTTCGCGTTCAACGAGCATGGATACGCCGGTCCCCTTTTCCCAAGCGATGAGCCTAGGCGAACGGGGTTAAGGTGGGATGAGGCCGGATGGTTTAGCGGACATTAAGGAGTTTGCGAAAACTGGATGAAACGGCCGTTGCTCTGTAGAAGAATTTCGATATATTGGATTAATGGATGATATAGCGAACGACATCTCCTCGACCATCGGCAGAAGAATACATACCGAAAGAGTGGCTCGAGGCTGGTCCTTGGCAGAACTGGCGGAGCGGTCCGATGTTTCGAAAGCCATGCTGAGCACGGTAGAACGCGGCATGACCAGCCCGACGGCGGCACTCCTTGTGCGTATTGCGGCCGCCTTCGGCATGACGCTGTCCACATTGATCGCAAGGGCGGAATTGCAGGGCGGTGGCCTGCTTCGCGAACGTGACCAGCCGCTCTGGCGCGATCCGGCTACGGGATATGTGCGGCGGCATCTTTCGCCGGTTTCGGACATGCCCCTCGAACTGATCCGGATCCAGTTGCCGGCCGGCGCCAAGGTAAGTTTCCCGGCGGCGTCTTATGCCTTCATCAGGCAACAGATATGGCTGATCTCCGGGCGGCTGGAATTCACAGAGGGAGACATCGTTCACCGGCTCGAACCGGGCGACTGCCTGGCGCTCGGCGCGCCATCCGATTGCGTCTTTCACGCTCCGGGGCCGGACGCCGCCGACTATCTGGTTGCGTTGGCCAGGAGCTGAGGTGAAGGCGCGCCGTCCAAAACGCTGCGACAATGGCGGTCCGCCGCTCGACGACTATGACGGTCCGCCCTGGGGCAAGGGCGACCCCTATGTGTTTCTTGCCTGGCAGACCGCCCATGCCCAGGCATGGAAAGTGCCGAGCCGCGAGATCATGCTGATGCGGCTGCACAAGGCCGAGCGGCTGGGCCTGACCTATGAGGAATACACGCTCGAACTGCTGGAACGCGGGCGACATCTGCAAGAGGAAGACGCCGATCGCATCGCGGAAATCCGGCGGGCCAGGAAGCGGAAGCGGACCAGTCGTTTCGACTGACGGACGGCGACAGGGGAACGACATGAGTTCGATCGAAATCAGGCCACTCAGCAATGCTGACGGAACGCAAAAAATGCTGACGGAACTGCTGATCGGGACAGTCGCTGCCGGCGGCTCGGTCAGCTTCATGCATCCGTTGGTGCCGGAGATGGCCGCGGCCTTCTGGAACAAGTCGCTTCAGGCGGCCGCCAGAGGCGAAAGGGCGGTGCTTGGGGCCTGGAACGGCGAGGCTCTGGTCGGCACCATCACCTTGCTGCTCGACTGCCCTCCCAACCAGCCGCACCGGGCCGAGATCGCCAAGCTGATGATCCGCCTCGATTACCGCGGCAAGGGCATCGCAACCCGCCTGATGGAGGCGGCGGAAGCCGTTGCTGTGGAGAAAGGCCGCACGCTGTTGGTCCTCGACACGGCAAAAGAGGAGGGGGCTTCCGGGCTCTATGAAAAGCTCGGCTTCACGCTGGCCGGCGAAATACCGGATTATGCGCTGAAGCCGCATGGCGGGCTCACAGGCACCCTCATCTACTGGAAACGCGTCGGCCGGACACGCTGATGGCGACAACGATGCACCTTTGCAACACCCGTCAGACCATCGCGGGCGTGGAAAGAATAGCTCTTGCGTCAAATTGGCGGCGAGCTTAGAGAAGCCGCCCATTCTGATCCGTCGTCCTGAAAGGAGACCTGTCAATGACCCGGCGATCCAGATCGACACATTCCGTGCCGACGCTGGAATTGCGTGCGGCTGACAGGGTTCCAATCAGGAAGAACGGCCATGGCAAAGTCCATGATCCAGCGCAGGCAGGATGCCGAGCGCGAACGCATTGAAGCATATGCCGTAACGCTGCGGCGGGTTTTTCCTGTCCCGCGTCCCGCTCCGGATTTCGAGCGGGCGCTCGACGAGGCACGTCGGGGCTTTGCCGGCATGGCGATCCGCGACGGCGCGCTGTGGCGTCCAAAGCTGAAGACGCGCGACCCCGCGCGGCTGCGGCTGGCCGCGGCGCGCCATCTCTATGCGCGCTACCCGGTTACAGCCGCGCTCGAGGGGATCTGGCTGGACAGCTCGGGGTTGAATGCCGGCGAGATTGCGCTTCGCAAGGCTTGGTATACCGCAGTGGCGCGTGGTGACTCGCTTTACAAGGCGGGCGCCTGTGCGTGGCTGTCTCGCAAGGAGGTGCATTGCTTCTTGAACTTGCCCGGCGATTTCACGTTCGACGAGGCATTTTGGGTGGTGATCGCCCGGTCCTACACGGATGATTCCGGGTTGGCGGCCCGACTTGCCAAGTCGAAAATCGCGCGCACGCCACGTAACGATCTGGCCTTCTGGCGCGAGGTGACACGGTTCTTCTGCGGGCAACCCGCGTCGAAGGAGGAGATCGACGATCTTTGCGACTATATCGGCGCCGTGCACCAGCGCGATGCGGCGTACAGCCTGAAGGGTCGCACGCTTGCCTCGCTGCGTCGGCAGATGCTGGAATGGCATCGAGACATTGCCGCGATCGAACGCATCGAGGCAATGCGCCGCCGCGCTGCCGGGCGGACCACGCGTACTGCCGGGACGCAGTCGCAGGGTCGCGCCTGGGACGGCTCGTGCCTGGACGACTGGGACTGGCAGCCGTCGACCAAGGAGGCAAAGGCGCATGGCGAGCGTTTCTTCGTCCGTCAGTTGAAGACAGCCGAGGATCTGGTCGCCGAGAGCCGGGCGATGCATCATTGCGTCTCGATATACGCGGCCAAATGCATCGCCGGCAATGCCTCGATCTGGGTGCTGCGGCGCTCGGCGCTGGGCAAGATCGAGCGGTTGCTGACGATCGAACTCGACCCGCAAAACCGTGCGGTGCAGGTGCGCGGTTTCGGCAATCGTCTCGCCTCGCTCGAGGAGCGCAAGATCATCGAGCGCTGGGCCAAGGCGAGGGGTGTGGTGCTCTGCGCCTGAAACGGAACACCCGCGCGGCGGAAAGGCGGCGCGGGTGCATAATGGGCGGATGTGCCGACGTCGGGCCAAGTGCACATTCGCCGTTGACAGCGGCGTCAAACCAATTCTATTGTCCGCCACCATGAAAAAGGCACTCATTCTCGTAGGAAAGCGCGTGGGCAAGGCGGTGTAACCGCCGGGCGGTGACCTCCCATGCGCAAGACACAGGCTCCCTCGGGGGCCTTTTTTATTGCCCGAAACACGACTAAACGACGAGCAATCGCCAGATGGCGAACAGTACGGGACCAGAACGATGAGCAGTGGACAGAATGAGCGGCGCGAAATGCCAAGAACTGAAATGCCAAGGAGCGAAATGACGGGTGCCGAAATGGTGGTGCAGGCGCTGAAGGACAATGGCGTCAAGCATGTTTTCGGCTATCCGGGCGGCGCGGTTCTGCCAATCTACGATGAAATCTTCCAGCAGGACGAGGTCGAGCACATCCTCGTCCGCCACGAGCAGGGCGCGGGCCACGCGGCGGAAGGCTATGCGCGCTCGACTGGCAAGGCCGGCGTCATGCTGGTGACCTCAGGGCCGGGCGCCACCAATGCGGTGACGCCATTGCAGGACGCGCTGATGGACTCGATCCCGCTGGTCTGCCTGACCGGCCAGGTGCCGACTTCGCTGATCGGCTCGGATGCGTTCCAGGAGTGCGACACGGTCGGCATCACGCGGCCCTGCACCAAGCACAACTGGCTGGTCAAGGACGTCAACGAGCTCGCGGCAACGATCCACGAGGCCTTCCATGTGGCAACGACAGGGCGCCCCGGTCCGGTCGTCGTCGACATCCCGAAGGACGTGCAGTTCGCCAGGGGTATCTATGTCCCGCCGCAGACGGCGCCGCGCACCAGCTACCAACCGAAGGTCCAGGGCGATCTGGAAAAGATCAAGGCGGCGGTCGAGCTGATGGGGGCTGCCCGAAAGCCGATCATCTATTCGGGCGGCGGCGTCATCAATTCCGGCCCGGAGGCGAGCCATCTGCTGCGCGAGCTGGTCGACCTCACCGGCTTTCCCATCACCTCGACGCTGATGGGCCTCGGCGCCTATCCGGCGTCGGGCAAGAACTGGATGGGCATGCTCGGCATGCACGGCACGTATGAAGCGAACATGGCGATGCACGATTGCGACGTCATGCTCTGCATCGGTGCGCGCTTCGACGACCGCATCACCGGGCGGCTGACGGCGTTTTCGCCGAATTCGAAGAAGATCCACATCGACATCGACCCGTCGTCGATCAACAAGAACGTCCATACCGACGTGCCGATCATCGGCGATGTCGGGCGTGTGCTGGAGGATCTGGTGCGGCTGTGGCGGGCAACCGCCAAGGCCGACAAGAAAGCGCTTCACCCGTGGTGGGAGCAGATTGCCAAATGGCGCGCGCGCGATTCGCTCGCCTACAAGATGAACCACGAGGTGATCATGCCGCAATACGCCGTCCAGCGGCTCTATGCGCTGACCAAGGACCTCGACACCTACATCACCACCGAGGTCGGCCAGCATCAGATGTGGGCGGCGCAGCACTATCATTTCGAGAAGCCGAACCGCTGGATGACCTCTGGCGGATTGGGCACGATGGGCTACGGCCTGCCGGCGGCACTCGGCGTGCAGATCGCGCACCCGGATGCGCTGGTCATCGATATCGCCGGCGATGCCTCGGTGCAGATGACGATGCAGGAAATGAGCGCGGCGGTGCAGCACGAGGCGCCGATCAAGATCTTCATCCTCAACAACCAGTATATGGGCATGGTGCGGCAGTGGCAGCAGCTGCTACACGGCAACCGGCTGTCGCACTCCTACACCGAGGCGATGCCGGATTTCGTCAAGCTCGCCGAAGCCTATGGCGGCCACGGCATTCGCTGCGACAAGCCGGACGAACTCGATGATGCCATCAAGGAGATGATCGCGGTCAAGAAGCCCGTCCTGTTCGACTGCCGCGTGGCGACGCTCGCCAACTGCTTCCCGATGATCCCGTCCGGCAAGGCGCATAACGAGATGCTGTTGCCGGACGAGGCGACGGACGAAGCTGTCGCCAACGCGATCGACGCCAAGGGTAGGGAACTGGTGTAGTCTGGTTCAAGGAAGCTGTGCGAAAACAGCAGATTAGCGCAAAAGTTTGAAATCGAGATTCATGTCATGAACGCACAGTTGCAACCGACCGGCTCCGCCTATTTCATCGCCAAGGAGACGGAAAAACCAGAGAACCACACGCTTTCGGTCCTGGTCGACAACGAGCCGGGCGTGCTTGCGCGGGTCATCGGCCTGTTTTCCGGACGTGGCTACAACATCGAGAGCCTGACGGTCTCGGAAACCGAGCACGAAAAGCACCTGTCGCGCATCACCATCGTGACGCGCGGCACGCCGCACGTGCTGGAGCAGATCAAGCACCAACTCGAGCGCATCGTGCCGGTGCACCGCGTCGTCGATCTCACCGTGCGGTCGCAGGAATTCGGACAGGAGCGGCCATTGGAGCGGGAACTCGCGCTGGTCAAGGTCGCCGGCACCGGCGAAGCCCGCGTCGAGGCGCTCCGGCTCGCCGATGCATTCCGCGCCAGCGTCATCGATGCCAACACCGAGCATTTCATCTTCGAGATCACCGGCAAGGGCTCCAAGCTCGATCAGTTCATCGCCATCATGAAACCGCTCGGGCTGGTCGAGATCTGCCGTACCGGGGTGGCGGCGATGAACCGCGGCCCGCAAGGGATGTGATCATGATGCTCGCGGCGGCAATTCTAGCAGGCGCCGGCGCAATCGTTCTTGCGGTCACGACGGCGGCGGCCAGCTAGGAGCCGGTATTCGACAAGTCAGTGCTGCCGAAATTGTTTGAAGAAATCGACCCGCAGGGGCACACCGAGCTATTATTTCCAACAATGCCCGGCCGATATTTTGGCGCAGGGCGTCGGGCGTCGATGACGCGCTCTTTTCCACGCCGGGAATAGATTACCAAGGTTGTGAGAAAGACGTCTTGGCCTGTGCCAGGCGGTGTTTCGACGGACGCAGGGGCGAAGCCTGTTTCGAGACGGCCAGGGTCATCCAGGAGCACTCGCCAGAAGACAAGCAATGGACCGAGGAGATGTTCGCCCAGGCCTGCGCAACTGGCAGTATCGGCGGCTGCACAAATCGCGGCGCGGGAATTCTCTTGGGTCGGCTTGGGCTAAACAAACTGCTTGCCGCCGGTAGTGCCAATGAATCTTGCCCTTATCGCGCACATTCAAGCTGAGCTGCAATGAGGGCGATGCCTGGGGTTGCACCATGTATGGCAGCGCCCTTCAGCATGGTGAAGGCGTCTCTGCGGACGAAGCCGAGGCGATGGCCGCTTACAAAAAGTCTTGCGAGATCGCTGTGGAATTTGACGCCTGCCGATACGCCAAGGCGCTCATGAAAACGATGCAAAGCCGCTAGGGCTTTTCAGATTTGCGCAACTGCGATCTTTGCGCTGCCTCGCCTCGACCAAGTTCTTTGCTTTCTCTCTTGATAGGGCGCGATACCGGGCAGACATCCTGAACAAATCCATTCAGCGTGTTCACAAGATTGTTCTGGACCAGAGAATAGTGGATGAACTGTCCGTGCCGCTCCTTGGCGATGAGCCCGGCCGTCTCCAGAATGCTCAAATGCTGCGAGATCGACGGCTTCGACATCTCGAAGCGCGCCGCGATCTCGCCCGCCGTTAGGGAAGAGTGCGCAAGATAGGCGAGGATCTTGCGCCGGGGCGCTGAAGATAGCGCTTCAAACACGCGCTGTATCGCGCCATTTGCGTGAGCAGCCGTTTCGGCATCCGCTGCGTGCTCTGCATCTTCGATCACTGTCTGCCACCTTGTGATGCCGAGGCGTTGGCTGCGCCTCGGTCCGCCTTTCTTATTTTCATTTAGACTATTGCCTAAATACCTAATTCACAGTAGTAGACGATTAGCTTACTGCCTAAGTAACGGACGACGCGCCAGAAGGCAAGGCTGTGGTCCGGAAATGTTCATGCAGGAGGAGGGGTACCGATGAAAACCATATCCACGGGCAGAATGATTTCCCAACAGGACAGTGACGCCGAAGACGGCAAAGTCGTGTGGGTGCCGGCAAAGTCGATCTGGGTCGGGGCGATGACGATCGCCGCCATTGTGTTGGGACCGATGACATTTAGCTGGAGTGCCTTCGCCTTATTCGTTGCGACAACGGCGGCGACAATCTGCGCCGGACACTCGGTGGGGATGCACCGTCTGCTCATCCACCGGTCGTTCAAGGTTCATATCTGGGTCGAGCATGCGCTGGTCTACCTTGGCGTGCTCGTCGGCATGGCCGGTCCTTTTGGGATGATCTATGCTCACGATATTCGTGACTGGGCTCAGCGCCAGACCGCATGTCACGATCTCCATGCCCATCGTCGGCCATTTTTCACCGATGCCTTCTGGCAGATGCATTGCGCGGTCGCTTTGCGCAATCCACCCACCTTCGTCATCGAACACTCGATCACGAATGACCGGTTCTACAAGTTCGTCGAGCGCACCTGGATGCTGCAACAACTGCCCTGGGCGATCCTCTTTTTCGCGCTTGGCGGCTGGGATTGGGTGGTATGGGGAATCGCGGTGCGCGTTTCAGTGTCGCTTACCGGGCATTGGTTGGTTGGGCATTTTGCGCACCGAGATGGGGAGCAAGGATGGCGCGTCGACGACGTTGCCGTGCAAGGATACAATTTGCCGCGTTTCGGGCTGGTAACGTTCGGCGAGAGTTTCCACGGCAACCATCACGCGTTTCCCGAGTCTGCACGGCTTGGTCTGGAACACGGACAGATCGATCTCGGCTGGCTATTCATTCAGGTTCTGGCGATCCTGGGTCTGGCGCACAGCGTCAAGATTCCGGAGAATACGCCGAGACGAAAAGGGCTGCGACGCGTGCGCCGTCAGCGCGAAACTGCCCCGAATTCAGATCTATGGTCGGTGCAGCCCTACCGCAGATAGATGTTCTCAGCGGATATTGGCCTAAGATATGAAGGAACGCTTGGGGCGCGTGGACCAACGAATTGCAATTGCACTCAGCACCTCATCGATTTAAGTCAGTATTTCAGTATTATTGATCTTTGCGATCCTCCATGACCTTCGATGCATTCCTTGCTCTGCTGGTTTATGCCTTCGTGACCTCGATCACGCCGGGTCCGAACAATTTCATGCTTTTGGCCTCGGGCGTGAATTTCGGCTTGGTCAAAACCGTGCCACACATGCTCGGCATCGGCATCGGCTTCCTCGTGCTGTTGCTTGCCGTAGGCTTCGGGCTTGGCGCCGTGTTGACGGCCTTTCCGGTCCTGCATACCGGGTTGAAGATCGC
Source organism: Mesorhizobium sp. M0898 (assembly GCF_040319695.1). Taxonomy (NCBI): domain Bacteria; kingdom Pseudomonadati; phylum Pseudomonadota; class Alphaproteobacteria; order Hyphomicrobiales; family Phyllobacteriaceae; genus Mesorhizobium; species Mesorhizobium sp. M0898. The sequence goes on from NZ_JAMYOE010000018.1 coordinate 82,474, forward strand.
CGGCGGCCTCTACTTGCTTTATCTCGCCTCGAAGATCGCCATGTCGCGCTCGCTCGGCGGCGAAGACAAGACGAAGGGCCAGCCGATGCGCTTCATCGAGGCTGCGGCATTCCAGTGGGTCAATCCCAAGGCCTGGGTGATGGCGATTACAGCCATGGCCGTCTATACCAGTCCGGAACGCCCGTTTGTGTCGGTGGTGCTGATCGCAGCCGCTTTCGCCGTCGTCATGCTGCCGAGCATTTCGACCTGGGCCGGTTTCGGCATGGCGCTGCGCGGCTTTCTGGCGGATGCGGTGCGGCTCAAATGGTTCAACATCGTCATGGGTGTGATGCTTGCGGCGACGCTGTGGCCGATGCTGCGTTAGCTGCCGTTCTATTGTGCACTGCACATTAAATCTTCGTAATGACGGGTTTTGGCCCTTTTTCGCCTTCGGCATCCTCTATTATCTGGCAAAAGCGCGGCAAGAGGCTGCGAGTTGAGCTAGACTACGGCCACCGGATAGCGGCGTGTCGGATCGAGAGGTCTTTTGTCGATGCGCGGAAAGATCGTATTAGCGGTGATCGCTGCAGCCTGCGTTGCCGCGGCGTGGCTCTATCTTTCGCCCAGCGCAATGAGCGGTCTTCAGCAGATGCTGTCGGCGAAGCAGACGGCGACGGCGGACAAGCCCGCTGCAGCGGCAAATGCCGCGCGTACGACTTCGGTGGTTGCCGCCACCGCTACGACGGCCGATTTCCCGGTCCGGCGCTATGCCGTCGGCTTTGTGTCCTCTCCTGCCGTGGTCAGCATCAACGCGCGGGTCTCGAGCCAGATCGTCGCAATCGCGGTCAAGGACGGACAGATGGTGAAGGCCGGCGACCTTCTTTTCTCGCTGGACGATCGCTCGTTGAAGGCGCAACTGGCACGCGATCAGGCGACGCTCGCAAAAGACCAGGCGCTGCTTGCCAGCGCCACGGCCGATCTTCAGCGCGCCAAAAATCTCGTCGCCAGGCAGGCCGGAACACAGCAGACCTACGATCAGGCCGTCGCGGCACAGAAATCCGCCGCGGCCACCGTCGACGCCGACAAGGCAACGATCGATGCGGACCAAATCCAGCTTGGCTTCGCCACGATCAGGGCGCCGATCTCCGGCAGGCTTGGCGCAGTCAGCGTCGCCGTCGGCGATCTCGTCACCACCAGCAACGGCAGCAGCACGTCGACTCCACTGGTGACGATCACGCAGGTCGACCCGCTGCAGGTGAACTTCAATCTCCCCGAAAGCGATCTTGCCTTGCTGCACAAGGCGCTGGCAGCGCCGCGGCAAGGTGCGGTGACGCTGACCAAGGACGGCGACCCGAAGCCGGTCGGCAAGGGAACGCTGGATTTCGTCGATTCCAGCGTAGACACGGCGTCCGGCACGATCGCAACGCGGGCCAGTGTGCCCAACGCCGATCTTTCGCTATGGCCGGGCCAATACGTCAACGTCGTGCTCGATGCCGGCATCATGCCACAAATGACGTCCGTTCCGACGGTCGCCGTCCAGCCCAGCCAGAAGGGCCCGTTCGTCTATGTAATCAAGCCGGACAACACCGTTGAAATGCGGCCCGTGCAGGTCGCGCTGACAGAAGGCACCAACACCGCAATCAGCCAAGGATTGAAAAGCGGCGAGCGTGTCGTCGTCGAGGGTCAGACCAAACTGAAGAACGGCGCGGCGGTGCGCGAAGGCAAGGCTTCGACCGGCACAGGCGATCGGGCGGCTCCGAAGGTTGCCGAGGCTGACCGGACGGGCGGAACACAGCCATGATTTCCGAATTCTGCATCCGCAGGCCCGTCGCCACGCTGCTCATGTCGTTCGCCCTGGTTCTGGGCGGACTATTTGCTTACAAATTCCTGCCGGTCGCGGCGCTGCCAAGCGCCGAATTTCCGGTTGTCAACGTCTCGGCCTCGCTGCCCGGGGCTTCGCCGGAAACCATGGCGACCTCGGTGGCAACGCCTCTGATCAAGCAGTTTGCCACTATCGCTGGCATCGATTCGATCTCGACGACCAACTCGCTCGGCTCGACCTCGATCGCCATTCAGTTCGTACTCAACCGCGACATCGATGCAGCCGCCGCCGACGTGCAGGCAGCGATCGCACGTACGCAACGACAATTGCCGCCGGAGATGACCAGCCCGCCGAGCTACCGCAAGGTCAATCCAGCCGACGCGCCGATCCTGCTGATGTCGCTGGTCAGCGACACAATTCCGCTGACCGATCTCGACGCGTTTGCCGAGAATGTGATTTCGCCGTCGCTCTCGACGATCGACGGCGTTGCGCAGGTTTCGATCTACGGCCAGCAGAAATATGCCGTACGCGTCCAGATCGATCCTACGGCGCTCGCCGCACGCGGCATCTCGATCGACCAGCTGCAGACGGCCATTGCCTCGGCCAACAGCAACACGCCGCTCGGCGTGCTCAAGAACAACAAACAGCAGCTGACGATCACCGCGAACACGCAGCTGACCGATGCGGCGGGATTCTCGAACATCATCATCGCCACCAAGAACGGCCATCCGGTGCGGCTCGGCGAGGTGACCCGCGTCATCGATTCGGTCGAGACCACGACGACGGCAAGCTGGTATGACGGCACCCGCGCCATCATTATGGCGGTGCAGCGCCAGCCGGATGCCAATACCGTCGACGTCGTCGACCGCGTCAAGGCGATGCTGCCTTCCTTCGACGATCAGATGCCGGCAGCGGCGAGCATCCAGTTGCTAAACGACCGCTCGACATCGGTCCGCGAGGCGGTCGATGACGTGCAGTTCACGCTCCTGCTCACCATCGCGCTGGTGGTGATGGTGATCTTCCTGTTCCTGCGCCGGGTGACGGCGACGATCATCCCGGCGGTGGCGGTACCGATTTCGCTCATCGCCACGCTGGGCGTGATGTACCTGTTCGGCTTTTCCATCGACAACGTCTCATTGATGGGGCTGACATTGGCGGTCGGCCTTGTCGTCGACGATGCCATCGTCATGCTGGAAAATATTTTCCGCCATATGGAGGAGGACGGGCTCTCGGCCCTCGAGGCGTCGCTCAAGGGCGCGCGCGAGATCGGCTTCACCATCATCTCGATCTCGATCTCGCTGGTCGCCGTGTTCATTCCGGTGCTTTTGATGGGCGGCGTGATCGGGCGCATCTTCAACGAATTCGCAGTGGTGGTTACGGTCGCCATCCTGGCGTCGATGTTCGTCTCGCTGACGCTGACGCCGATGCTGTGCTCGCGGCTGTTGTCATTATCGAAAGCCGAGCAGAAAGCAGCGCACGGTGAAGGCCATAGACAAAACGTCTTCATGCGGGGCTATGACAGGCTGCTGACATTCTGCCTGCGCCACAATTTCCTTGTCTTCCTTGTCTTCCTCGTGACCGCCGGGCTGTCGGTGTGGCTGATCCAGATTTCGCCGAAGGGCTTCTTCCCGCAGGAGGATATCGGCCAGGTCTCGGTGACGACCATCGCGCGCCAGGACATTTCGTTTGACGCGATGGTGAAGCTGCAGGGGCAAGTGGCGGATGTCTTCACCCATTCGCCCTACGTCGCGCATGTCGGTTGGTCGGCGGGCAGTGGAAACAATGCGCTCAACCAGGGCCAGCTGTTTGTGCAGCTGAAAGACAAGGACCACCGACCGAACATCGACAAGGTGCTTACGGACCTGCGGCGCCAGCTGGCCAATGTGCCCGGCATCGAAACCTACATGCAGCCGGTGCAGAACCTGCGGCTCGGCGCGCGTTCTTCGGCGAGTGCCTACCAGCTTGCCGTTCAGGGCCTCGATACCGGCCTGACGAACGTCTGGGCGCAGAGGCTGACGGACGCGATGGCTGCCGATCATGCCGCCTTCACCGACGTCACCAATGACCTGCAGAACAACGCGCTACAGGCGACGCTGGTGATCGACCGCGACAAGGCGGCGAACCTCGGCGTCGATACCGACACGCTGCGCTCCAGTCTCTACGGCGGTTTCGGCACCCAGCAGGTGTCGACCATCTTCGGTTCGGCCGACAGCTACGACGTGATCATGGAGCTCGATCCGAAGATCGAGTGGTCGCCCGAGCGGATGCTGGCCATCAAGGTGAGAACGGCGAGCGGCAGCCTGGTGCCGCTCGGTGCGTTCGCCCGCGTCGATCGGACCGCCGGTGCTTTGACCGTCAACCAGCTCGGCCAACTTCCGGCAGTGACCATCTCCTACAATCTGCCGCAAGGCGTGGCCCTCGGCGACAGCGTGAGCCACATCAACGCGCTGAAGGACAAGATCGGCATGCCGCCGACGATCTCGACCGCCTTCTCGGGCACGGCCAAGACGTTCCAGGATTCGCTTTCCAACCAGGGGCTGCTGATCGGCGGCGCGATTCTGACCATCTATATCGTTCTCGGCATGCTCTATGAGAGCTTCATCCACCCGCTCACCATCCTGACCGGGCTTCCATCGGCGGTGCTCGGCGCGCTGGTGGCACTGCGGCTGGCGGGGATGGATCTGTCGGTGATCGCGGTGATCGGCATCCTGATGCTGATCGGCATCGTCAAGAAGAACGGCATCATGATGATCGACGTGGCGCTGGAACTCAGGCGCGAGGGGATGTCGCCCGTCGAATCCATCCACAAGGCCTGCCTGATGCGCTTTCGGCCGATCATGATGACCACGCTTGCCGCGCTGATGGGTACCATCCCGATCGCGCTCGGCACCGGCGCCAGCGCGGAATTGCGCCAGCCTCTCGGCGTGGCGGTGGTCGGCGGTCTTGTCGCCTCGCAGGCACTGACGCTGTTCGTCACACCCGTCATTTACGTCTACATGGAGCATTTTTCCGGCTGGCTGGTCAGGCTGTGGGCGCGGCGCCGGGGCGAGCCGAGCCCGGTCGAAGCGGTCGACCAGCCGTCACTGTTCGACGAGGAGGAAGAACCGGTGCCGCAAAAGGCGGCAGCCGAATAGCGCTGGCCCAAGCCGTGGTGCTTGCGGCCGGGGGTCCGCGATCGTAATTTGACGCCATGCCGCACAATCACGACCACGACAACGAGCTTGATCCCTTTGCGGCGCGGGTGCGCGCGCTGGAGACGATTCTCACCCGCAAAGGCCTGATCGATCCGGCGGCGATCGATGTTATCGTCGACACCTATGAGACTAAGATCGGGCCGCGCAACGGCGCAAAGGTGGTGGCGAAGGCCTGGGTTGATCCCGGGTTTGCCGCATGGCTGAAGCGTGATGCGACGGCGGCAATCGAATCGCTCGGCTACACCGGCCGGCAAGGCGAGCACATGCAGGCGGTGTTCAACACGGCCGACACGCACAACCTCGTCGTCTGCACGCTATGCTCCTGCTATCCGTGGTCGGTGCTCGGCCTGCCGCCGGTCTGGTACAAGGCGCCGCCCTACCGTTCGCGCGCAGTGATCGATCCGCGCGGCGTGCTCGAGGAATTCGGTCTGACCTTGCCGGCGAGGACGACAATCCGGGTGTGGGATTCGACCGCCGAGCTGCGCTATCTGGTGGTGCCGATGCGCCCCCGGGGTACGGAGGGCTGGGATGAGGCAAGGCTCGCCGATCTGGTGACGCGCGATGCCATGATCGGCACGGCGTTGGTGCGGGAACCGGCATGAACGGGCCGCAGGATCTCGGCGGCCAGATGGGTTTCGGGCCGGTCGCGCCCGAACCTGACGAACCCTATTTCCATGCCGATTGGGAAAGGCGGGCGCTGGGCGTGACGTTGTGCGCCGGCGCCATGGGCGCCTGGACCATCGACGAGAGCCGGCACGCGCGGGAATCGCTGCATCCAGCGGATTATTATGCCTCCAGCTACTACCAGATATGGATCAAGGCGCTGGAGGTGCTGCTCAAACGCCATGGTTTCGTCAGCGACAGGGACCTGACTACGGGCGACGCAGTCGACCCGGCAGCGACACCCAAACGGGTGCTGAAGGCTAAGGACGTTCCGGCGGTGCTGGCCAAGGGCGGGCACTGCGACCGGCCTGTCGCCGCGCCTGCGCGGTTCAAGGCGGGCGACCCCGTGCGAACCAAGAACTTTCATCCGACCGGCCACACCAGACTGCCGCGCTATGCACGCGGCAAGCGAGGCGTCGTCGAGGCTGTGCGCGACGGCTTTGTCTTTCCCGACACCAATGCGCACGGCCAGGGCGAAAACCCGCAATGGGTCTATACGGTGGCCTTCACCGGCGGCGAAATCTGGGGCGAGGGCGCCGATCCGACACTTGTCGTGTCGATCGACGCCTGGGAGAGCTACCTTGAGCCGGCGTGAGACGGGCTCAGTTGCCGCCATGCTGCCCGCCGGTGTCGAGGCGCCTGTGTTTGCCGAGCCGTGGCAAGCAGAGGCCTTTGCCATGACGGTAGCACTGCACGACAACGGGCTGTTTTCGTGGAGCGAATGGGCGGATGCTTTGTCGGCAGAGGTGAAGCGGCCGGGCGCCGCGCGCGACGGTCACGATTACTACGAGCACTGGCTGGCAGCGCTGGAAAAGCTGCTTTTGGCCAAGGGCGTTGCCGGAAAGCGCGACGTCGATGCGCTCGCCGCTGCCTGGGAACGCGCCGCGCACGCAACGCCGCATGGCAAGCCGATCCAGCTGGAGAACGATCCACAGCGGGCCGGGTAAGCTGCGGCCGCCCGGCCTTGTTCTCTTTACGTTCCTGTTCGTCACTGATAGCCTGACCCTGTCGCAGCGGCGTGATTGCCGGCGATGAAAATTTGCCGGTGACGGCAGTCACCTTGTCTTTCCCTCGCGAATCCGGTCTGTCGCGCTGATGGAATTCTCTCCTCAACAAGACGAGGCGCTGAAGGCGGTGGCCGGCTGGCTGAAAGCCGGCAAGCCGCAGCTGTTCCGGCTGTTCGGCTATGCCGGCACCGGTAAGACGACGCTGGCGCGCTATTTCGCCGAGCATGTCGACGGCCAGGTGCAGTTCGCCGCGTTTACGGGTAAGGCGGCGCAGGTGCTGCGTTCCAAGGGCGCGGTCAATGCCCGCACCATCCATTCGCTGATCTACCGGCCGAAGGGCGAGGAATCGGTAGCGGACGAGGTGACCGGCAAGACATCGATGTCGCCGACATTTTCGCTCAACCGGCAGAGCCCGATCTCGCGGGCCAAGCTCGTCGTCATCGACGAATGCTCAATGGTCGACGAGCAACTCGGCCGTGACCTGATGAGCTTCGGCACGCCGATCCTGGTGCTCGGCGATCCCGGCCAGTTGCCGCCAATCTCCGGCGGCGGCTTCTTCACCGACCACGAGCCGGACATTCTGCTCACCGAAATCCACCGCCAGGCGCGCGACAACCCGATCATCAGGCTGGCGCTCGACGTGCGCGAGGGCCGCGAGTTCATGCGCGGCGACTATGGCGCGGCGCAGGTGATCGGCAAGGAAGACGTCACCCAGGAATTGGTGCTGAAAGCGGACCAGGTGCTGGTCGGCACCAACCGTACGCGCCGCCGTTATAACCAGCGGCTGCGCGAGCTGAAGGGGTTCAACGCCGATTATCCGCAGGCCGGCGACAAGCTGGTCTGCCTGCGCAACGATCCGGCCAAGGGGCTGCTCAACGGCTCGCTGTGGAAGGTGATGACCTCGTCGCGCGAGACGGTCAAGCCCGGCATCAATCTGCTGGTTTCGCCGGAGGAAGATGACCCGGATCGCGGCGTCGCCAAGATCAAGCTGCTCAAAGCCGCATTCGAGGATCCCGACGCCGACATTCCCTGGCAGCAGAAGAAGCGCTTCGACGATTTCGATTACGGTTACGCGCTGACCGTGCACAAGGCGCAAGGGTCGCAATGGAACGAGATCGTGCTTTTCGACGAAAGCTGGGCATTCAAGGAAACTCGCCAGCGTTGGCTCTACACCGCGATCACGCGCGCAGCCGAACGGCTGACGATCGTCCGATAGGGCTGTCAGGTCCGTCGTATCAGCGCTGGGCGATCGGTCTGGCGTCAAGCCATTCCCAGGCGGCGGCTTCGTCCTTGGCCTCGAAATGCCGGAGTTCGATAGGCAAAGAGGCAGGCAAAAAGGCTCTTGCCTCCGGTATCCAGTTCGGCTCACCGATCGCCGCGCAGCGGCCGATATGCTCCACGGCATGAGCTATGCCCTGTTCGATCGTCTCGTCCGATACGTCGGCCCAGTCGACACCCTCATGGTCGATCAGGCGCACCAGCACGTCGATCTTCGGATGCAGCGCATAGGCCGCCTCCAGCAATCCGAACAGGTTTTCGGCGTCAGCCGCTGCGACATGGCCGACGACATCGATGGCGAAAAGATCTTCGCGATCGGTGTCGATGCGGCGAACCGCCGGCACGGCCTCGAGAAAATTCAACAGGAAACTCCTTGCGCTCTATTTTCTTCGCACACCTTGGAACACCTGAAACCCTCTGTCTGTTCCCGTTAAAGGCGGTATAGATGCGCGCCAAGATCAGCCTGGAGCCGTGCAAATGCCTGCAAAGCTTTCCGTCAATCTCAATGCGATCGCCATGCTGCGCAACCGGCGCGACCTGCCGTGGCCAAGCGTGACGGGGCTCGGACGCATCGCCCTTGCCGCCGGCGCGCATGGGCTCACGGTGCACCCGCGACCCGACGAGCGGCACACCAGGCATTCCGATCTGCCTGAGATCAGGGCGCTGATCGACGACGAGTTCCCGAATGCGGAATTCAACATCGAGGGCTATCCGACCGAGGAGTTCCTGGCGCTTGTGGAAAAGCATCAGCCCGAGCAGGTGACGCTGGTGCCCGACGACCCGGCGCAGGCGACTTCCGACCATGGCTGGAACTTCGCCGCCGAGGCTGCGTTCCTGACACCGGTCGTCAAGCGCCTGAAGAAGGGAGGCTTTCGCGTGTCGCTGTTTTCGGATCCGGATCCCGCTGGCGTGAACGCCGCTCGCGACACCGGCGCCGATCGGATCGAACTCTATACGGGTCCATACGGCAGCTATCATTCCGATTCGGCAAAAGCGGCGAAGGAATTGGAGAAATTGGGAAAGACGGCGGATGCCGCATTGGCGGCAGGGCTCCAGGTCAACGCCGGGCACGACCTTGTGGTGAGCAATTTGCCGGCGCTGGCCAGGCGCATCCCGGCATTGGCCGAAGTGTCGATCGGACATGGGTTGACAGCCGATGCGTTGGAGTATGGCATGGCCGCAACGGTCAGGCGGTTTCTGAAGGCTTGTGGCTGGTAGAGAAAGGCGAGCCGATAGGCCATGCGTTCCGGGCACGGCAGCGCGTCCTTTCCATCCCGCAGCGTCGAGCGCCGCACGTCTATGGGAGTGTCGTCCATGGCTCTTGCCCACGCCGGTAGCGAGGCAGAACCCATCGAACAATCCAGCCACTCCAAGGCCGAGCAGCACAGCACCAGAGTTTTGATGCTGGGCGCGTTGGGCGTGGTTTACGGCGATATCGGCACGAGCCCAATCTACGCGTTTCGGGAAGCGCTGCACGCATCGTCGGGACCGGTAGCGCGCAACGACGTCCTTGGCGTGCTGTCGCTTATCGTCTGGGCGCTGACGATCATCGTCACGATAAAGTACGTCGCTTTCGTGCTCAGAGCCGACAACAAGGGTGAGGGCGGCACGCTGTCGCTGATGGCGCTTGCGCGCAACGCTTATCCAAAGGGAGCCCGGTTCATTCTGGGGATCGGACTTTGCGGCGCGGCGCTGTTTTTCGGCGACGCCATCATAACGCCGGCCATCTCCGTGCTTTCGGCGGTCGAGGGCCTGGAAGTGGTGACCCCGACGCTGGAAACTTATGTTGTTCCGATCACGCTGATCATCCTGGCAATGCTTTTTGCCGTGCAACGCTTTGGCACCGGCAGGGTGGCGGCCGTGTTCGGACCGGTGACGGCAGCGTGGTTCCTGGCGATCGGTGCCGCCGGGGTCTACCATCTGCTGGACGACCCGTCGGTCCTGCTGGCGATCAATCCCTATTACGCGGTCGCTTATCTGGCCAATACGCCCACCGGTGCGTTCGTCACGGTCGGGGCTGTGTTCCTGGCGGTCACCGGGGCCGAAGCCCTTTATGTCGATCTCGGCCATTTCGGCCGCAGGCCGATCGTGCTGGCGTGGTTCTCCGTGGTGTTCCCTTGTCTGCTCCTCAACTATTTCGGACAAGGCGCGTTCGTTCTGGCCAACGGCGGCAAACCCACCAATCCATTCTTCCAGATGCTGCCGGATTGGGCGCTAATGCCCATGGTTGGGCTGGCCACGGCAGCGACGGTGATCGCCAGTCAGGCGGTGATCTCCGGCGCTTTCTCGCTGACGCGGCAGGCGGTGCAGCTCAATCTGCTGCCACGTATCGAGGTGCAGCATACTTCCGAGATGCAGTCCGGCCAGATCTACATGCCGCGGGTCAATCTGGTGGTCGCGCTCGGCGTGATGTTGCTGGTGGTCGGCTTTGGCAGCTCGAGTTCGCTGGCTTCCGCCTATGGCATTTCGGTGACTGGCGAAATGCTGATGACAACCATCCTGCTGTTCGTGGTGATGCGGTTCCGGTGGAAATGGCAGCTTGCACTGGCAGCCGCGCTCACACTGCTGTTCGGCACGATCGATACTGGATTTTTCCTCGCAAACGTCGTCAAGATCCTCGAAGGCGGGTGGGTGTCGATCACGGTCGCCTGCGGCATGGGGCTGATCATGTCCACATGGATACGCGGCACCCGCTATTTGTTCGACAAGACGCGCCGGAACGAGATCCCGCTGGATTTCCTCGCCGGCAATCTGCTGAAGAAGAAGCCGCATCTGGTGTCGGGCACCGCGGTGTTCCTGACCAGCGATCCGCTGAGCGCGCCGACGGCGCTGATGCACAGCCTCAAGCACTACAAGGTGCTGCACGAGCAGAACGTCATCCTTTCGGTGGTGACGGCACCGCAGCCGGTTGTGCCCGACAGCGAGCGCGTCAAGATGGAAATGGTCAACGAGCTGTTCATGCGGGTGACGCTGACCTTCGGCTACATGGAGCAGCCCAACATCCCGCGTGCGCTGGCGATCTGCCGCAAACAGGGCTGGAAGTTCGACATCATGACGACGTCCTTCTTCCTGTCGCGGCGCTCTCTCAAGGCCTCGCCCAATTCCGGCATGCCGGTCTGGCAGGACAAGCTGTTCATCGGGCTGGCGCGCTCGGCGGCCGATGCGACGGAATATTTCCAGATCCCGACCGGACGCGTCGTCGAGATCGGGACGCAGGTGGCTATTTAAAAACGTGTCCGTTGCGACATTCCAGGTGGTCTGCCGATCGGACTGAGTCTGCCAAGTCGTGGAGGGCTCGCAATATCGGGACGGAGCCATTACGTGACGGCACTTGATATTGCAGCGCAGCAAGCGTAGAGCACCGCCCGCTTACCGGAGTGTCGTCCATGGCCCTTACCAATGCTGGTAACGAGGCAGAACCTGTCGAACAATCCAGCCATTCTGAGGTCGAGCAGCACAGCACCCAGGTGCTGATGCTGGGCGCGCTCGGCGTGGTTTACGGCGATATCGGTACCAGCCCGATCTATGCATTTCGCGAGGCGTTGCACGCATCGGCCGGTGGCAACGTCGCCAACCGTGGCGACATCCTCGGTGTGTTGTCGCTGATCATCTGGTCGCTGACGATCACCGTCACCATCAAATACATCATGTTCGTGCTCCGCGCCGACAATCGAGGCGAGGGCGGGGTGCTGTCGCTGATGGCGCTGGCGCGCAACAGCTCCCCGACGCGCTCGGCGGTGATCCTCGGCATCGGCATCGTCGGCGCGGCGCTTTTTTTCGGCGACGCAGTCATCACGCCGGCGATCTCGGTGCTATCGGCGGTCGAAGGTATGAACGTCGTCACGCCGACATTCCAGCCCTATGTGGTGCCACTGACACTGGCCATCTTGGCGATCCTGTTTGCGGTACAGCGATTCGGCACCGGCGGCGTAGGTTTGGTGTTCGGGCCAGTCACCGCGCTGTGGTTCCTGGCCATCGGCCTTTCCGGCATTAACCACATCATCGCCGATCCGGAAATCCTGCTGGCGATCAGCCCGCATTACATCGTGTCGTTCCTGGTCAACTCGCCCGATGTCGCCTTCGTCACGGTTGGTGCGGTCTTCCTCGCCGTCACCGGCGCCGAGGCGCTCTATGCCGACCTCGGCCATTTCGGCCGCAAGCCGATCGTACTCGCCTGGCTGGCAATCGTGTTTCCTTGTCTGTTGCTCAACTATGTCGGGCAAGGCGCCTTCGTGCTGGCAAATGGCGGCGTTGTCGGTCATCCATTCTTCGAGATGAACCAGGGCTGGACGCTTATTCCGATGGTCGTGCTGGCGACGGCGGCGACCGTCATCGCCAGCCAGGCGGTGATCTCCGGCGCTTTTTCGCTGACCAGACAGGCGGTGCAGCTCAATATGCTGCCGCGTTTCGTTATCCAGCATACGTCGGAAAAACAGTCGGGCCAGATCTATCTGCCGCGCATCAACCTGATGCTGGCGCTGGTGGTGATGTTGCTGGTGGTCGGCTTCGGCGAATCCAGCCGCCTGGCCTCGGCCTACGGCATTTCGGTGACCGGCAACATGCTGGTGACGAATGTGCTGCTTTTTGTTGTGATGACGCGCATCTGGAAATGGCCGCTCGGCGTCGCGATCGCCTTGATGGCCGTGTTCGCCTTCGTCGATACCGGCTTCTTTGCCGCCAACATAGTCAAGGTGTTTGAAGGTGGCTGGGCATCGCTTGCCATCGCCGCAGTTATCGTGATGACTATGTGGACCTGGATCCGCGGCAGCCGCTATTTGTTCGACAAGACGCGCCGGAACGAGATCCCGCTGGATTTCCTCGCCGGCAATCTGCTGAAGAAGAAGCCGCATCTGGTGTCGGGCACCGCGGTGTTCCTGACCAGCGACCCGCTGAGCGCGCCGACGGCGCTGATGCACAGCCTCAAGCACTACAAGGTGCTGCACGAGCAGAACGTCATCCTTTCGGTGGTGACTGCGCCGCAGCCGGTTGTGCCCGACAGCGAGCGCGTCAAGATGGAAATGGTCAACGAGCTGTTCATGCGGGTGACGCTGACCTTCGGCTATATGGAGCAGCCCAACATCCCGCGTGCGCTGGCGATCTGCCGCAAACAGGGCTGGAAGTTCGACATCATGACGACGTCCTTCTTCCTGTCGCGGCGCTCTCTCAAGGCCTCGCCCAATTCCGGCATGCCGGTCTGGCAGGACAAGCTGTTCATCGGGCTGGCGCGCTCGGCGGCCGATGCGACGGAATATTTCCAGATCCCGACCGGACGCGTCGTCGAGATCGGAACGCAGGTGGCTATCTAAATAAATGGCCGTGCCCTTCGAAGGGCACGGCCATTTGTCAGGCTCAGCTCACCAGAGCCGCCTTATTTGCCTCAAGAAATTGCTTCAGCGGCCGCGGCTTCCTGCCGGACAGCGTCTCGACCGCGTCGGTCACCATGCTGATGCGGCCGGAGCGTGTGTTGGTGTCGAACGAAACGATGACCGGGGCGAAACCTTCGGGGACGCCGGCTGCCTTCAATCCCCCGGTCAGTGCTTCGTCCGAAAGCTGGACGACCTCGATCGGCTTGCCGGTAACTTCGGTGACGAGGGCCGCGATTTCAGCTGCCGTATAGGCCTGCGGACCCGTCAGAGTGTATGTCTTGCTTTCGGTTGCCCCCGATGCGAGACAGGCGGCGATCGCCGCGGCCATGTCGTCGCGTGCGCCATGGGCAATGCGGCCGTCTCCAGCGGATGTGTACCAGTGCCCCGAGGCGATGGCGTGCGGCAGCGCCATGAACAGGTTCTCCTGATACCAGCCGTTGCGGAAGATGGTGTAGGGGATACCGCTCGCCTTGATCGCCTGCTCGGTGCCGTGGTGATCGGGCGCAAACAGTACCGGCGATCCTGGCTCCGGACTGGGCATCGACGTGTAGAGCAGATGCGAAACGCCGGCGCTTTTTGCGGCGGCGACCGCGGTCTCATGTTGCTTCAGGCGCTTGCCCGGAACGGCGAGCTCGTTTGTCGAAATGATCAGAACCCTGTCCGCGCCGGTAAATGCACTGGCCAACGACGTGGCGTCGTCGAAGTCGACTGCCCGGATGGTGACGCCTCGGGCTGCCAGATCGGCCAGATTTTCCGGGTTGCGGGTGGCGGCGATGATGCGCTGAGGGGAGACCTTGAGCGTGTCAAGCAGATGATTGATGACGCCGCGGCCAAGCTGGCCGGAGGCGCCGGTGACGAGAAGGGTGTCGGTCATGAGATGTCCTGACGTTGCGCCGGAGCGGCGGGTGCATATGTTAGTCTCAAAAAGAGACCAGCACTAAAATAGGAATTGACCCATCCTCGTAAAGAAGGCAGTTTTGCGGGAGGTAGGCACACCCAGGGAACCAGCCATGGACGGCAAGATCGTCAATCTGAGATCGAAGCTCGAGATATACAAAGCAGGCAGCGGTGGCGGAAACCTTGCGGATTGCCCGGTTCGCGACGTAATCCAGGGCATAAGCAATAAATGGAGTTCACTGTTGATGGAGGCCTTGGCCGAGAAGCCGTACCGCTTCGGCGAATTGCGGCGGCTGGTGCCCGATATTTCACAGCGCATGCTCACCCAGACGCTGCACGATCTGCAGCGCGACGGCTATGTGCATCGCCAGGTGTTCCCGACCAAACCGCCGAGCGTCGAATACAGCCTCACCGATCTCGGGCGCTCGATGTTTGGACCCTTGCATCAGCTGATCCAATGGGCCGAGCTCAATCACGGCGCTGTACGCGAGGCACGGAAGGTTTTCGATGCTGCCGAAGGCTGAGCCTCCAGGCCGAGACGGCGGCTTGATTTAGCGGCGGTGCTGAAGGATTGTCCGGCCTGGGTTGGGGCGGGCAGATGGGCAATTCTCTGGACATCGCGATTGCCGGCGCCGGGCCGGCTGGACTTGCCGCCGCGCTCTATCTCACGCGCGCCGGACATAGGGTCACCATCTTCGAGCGCTTCGACCAGCCACAACCGGTCGGGTCCGGGCTGATCCTGCAGCCGACCGGGCTGACGGTGCTTGCCGATCTCGGCCTGCTCGATGACATTCTGGCGCTGGGCAGCCGCATAGACCGCCTGCATGGTGCAGATGCCAAGACCGGCCGCACAGTGCTCGACGTCCGCTACGATGCCCGGAGTGGCGGCTGCTTCGGGCTGGCGGTGCACCGCGCGGCTCTGTTCGGCGTGCTTTTCCGCGCCGCCCGGCGCCAGGCGCTCACCATTGAGACAGGTATCGAGCTCGAGACGCTGGAAACCGGCGAGCGGGCAACATTGATCTGCGGCAACGGACAACGGATAGGGTCGTTCGACCTCGTAGTGGATGCCAGCGGTTCGCGCTCCAAACTGCGGCGGTGCGTGAACAATCCGGGCGAACCGCGATCGCTCGCCTATGGCGCGTTCTGGGCATCGCTTGGCTGGCGCGGCGAGGGTTTCGACGAGCACGCGCTGCTGCAGCGCTACGACAGCGCGAGCGTGATGATCGGCGTGCTGCCAATCGGCCGGCCCGAGCCGGATGCCCAGAAGATGGCGGCATTCTTCTGGAGCCTCAAGCCGGCGGATGCCGAGCGCGTCTGGGCGGCAGGTCTCGAGGCATGGAAGGCGAGATTGGTCGGGCTGTGGCCTGAATGCGCGGCCTTCATCGACCAGATCGACAGTTTCGAGCAGCTCTCGCTGGCGCGCTATGGCCATCACACGATGAAGACGCCAGCCGGACGGCGATTGGCCGTTATCGGCGACGCGGCCCATTCAACGAGCCCGCAGCTCGGCCAGGGCGCGAACATGGCGCTGCTCGATGCAGCCGCGCTCAACTACGCACTAATAGGAACGGACCGTATCGATACTGCACTGGAGGCCTATGTCCGGACACGGCGATGGCATGTGCGGGTCTTCCAGGCGCTGTCGCTGGTGCTGACGCCGTTTTATCAATCGGACTCGATTGTGATGCCGTTCGTCCGCGACAGGCTGGTGGCGACGCTGGCAAAAGTCCCGCCGGCGCCGCAGTTTCTTGCTTCCATGGTTACAGGAACGGTGCTCAATCCATTCAAGCCGATAGGGCTTGCGGAAGCGCTGTGGCCGGATCGTTTTGGCGGATGATTTCCGAAAGGTGCGAACCCTTAGCCTGCAAGAATGCATGGAGGCGTTGCGGATGATCGGGAGCGACCGCGCCCTTCACGGATGGGCGTTTGCGCAACGCCTCGCGCCACACCTGGACATGCGGCTTTCCGTCCAGGATGCCGAAATCGCCGATCCGGTCGAAGGCGTCGAAATAGCGAAAAATCGGGCCGTAGACCGCGTCGACCAGTGAAAAGCGCTCGCCGTCGAAGCATGGCCCAGCCGCGCCGTTCGCCAGTTCCACTTCCAGGCGATCGAACATTGCTGCCAGAGCCCCGCGTTCGGCGATGAAGGCGGCTTCGGTGAGAGCTGAATAGAAGCGGCCGATGGCATTGAGGATTGCCGAGCCGAACTCGATCCAGGCGCGATGCCGGGCACGGGCGTAGGGGTCGGTGGGATGCAGCGGATTGGGCTGGGTTTCCTCGAGGAATTCGAGGATGACGAGCGATTCGAAGATCACCGTTTCCTGGCCGTCATGCTCAACGCGGAGCAGCGGCACCTTGCCGAGCGGCGATATCGCCTTGAACCAGGCAGGCTTGTTGGCGAGATCGACCGTGATGCGTTCGAACGGCACGCCCTTTTCGCGAAGCGAAATCGCCGCGCGCTGCACATAGGGGCAAAGATGATGGCTGACGAGAGTGAGCTTGTCGGTCATCTCACTCCCCCCAGACATAGTTCAAAGCACCGTCCTCGACGCGGGTGGAGAGGAACATCAGGCGGGAGCCCTTCGGCGCCGGGCCTTCGAGGCGATCACCGTTCGCCATGTCGAACGAGGCGCCGTGCCACTGGCAGACGAGCTTGCCGTCCTTGCAGTCGAGCGGGCCACCGAAATGCAGGCAGACGTTGGCGGCGGCGCGGATACGCTCGCCGCTGCGGTAGACATGGACCTCGCGGCCGAAAAACGGAGCGATGAGGCTGCCTGTTTCCGGAATGTCGGCGATCTTGCAGATTTCATGCTTCATCGGAATTGCCTCTCGTGATTGATGCGATTGCATCTATATAGATGCATTTGCATCGATCGTCAAGCTTGATGCAATTGCATCTATCGCCTACGATGCAATCATGACCGGGATTCCTACACCTCCAGCCATCAAGGCCTGGGCTCGCCTGATGCGGGTTTCGCGCCAGTTGTTGGAAAGAGCCGAGGACGCGCTGAAGGACAGTGGCCTGCCGCCGCTTGCCTGGTACGACATCCTGCACGAGCTTGCCGAGGCGGGCGAGGGCGGATTGCGGCCGTTCCAACTCACCGAGCGCACCCTGTTTGCGCAGTACAACATCTCCCGGCTGCTGGCGCGGCTCGAAGCCGACGGGCAGGTCGAGAAGCTTCCAGTTGCCGATGACGGCCGCGGGCAAACAGTCCGCGTCACAGACAAGGGACGCGAGACGCGCCGCCGCATGTGGGCTGTCTACGGCCGGTCGATCGCGGAGTTGGTCGGCTCCCGGCTTTCCAATGTTGAACTGGACGCGCTGTCAGCTCTGCTTGGGCGCCTGCGAGATCCGCCCGCCCTGGAGTGACACGCCTTCATGACGAAGATGGCGACCGATTGGCGAGGTCAGGCACTGCCCAAGAGGAATGCCAACGTCGCCAGAACGCCAAGCCCGACGCGGACCAGATGCAGATTGCCCCATTTGGCGATCAATGTCCGAGCTTCAGGATTGACGGAGTTCGCGTCCATCGCCTCCAGCAACCTATTTGCCGGCATCATCACCAGCAGCGTCCATGGCCAAGGCAGGATGATCAGCACAGCGCCGGCCAGAAAAGCGAGATTGCCGGTCAGCCACCACGCGACGAGGCCTAGAATACAGGCGATGACGGCGATCGAGGCCTGCATGGCGGCGCCGCGCTTGTAGGAAGGCTGCCATTCCTGCAGCAATGCTTTGTCCTCGAGGCGAAGCCGCGCCGGCTGTTCGGCGACGCTGACGTAGATAGCCGCACCCGCGAACACTGCGGTAACGGTCAACGCAAGCAATCCGGCGAGCATGATCAGTGTCTCCCGTGATGCCCCGCATGGAGCAAGCTACAGAAATAAAGGCTTGCGTCGGGTCGGGCAATACGCCATAAGGCCGAACCGTAACGTACGGTACGCCATCGAGCTCGTATCTGAACTGCGGGTGAGTTCGCGTCCTGAGGAAAAACTGTGTTGCACGCTGTGACCGACATCGACACCAGCGAGGCGCTGACGGAGCGGCAGAAGGACGTGCTCGACGCCGCCCTTCGCCTGCTGGTCGAAGAGGGCGATCAGTTGACCATGACCGCCGTGGCGCGGCGGGCGAGCTGCTCGAAGGAGACGCTCTACAAATGGTTCGGCGATCGCGACGGGCTGTTGACGGCAACGGTACAATGGCAGGCGTCTAAGGTGCGGGTAGTGCCGGTCGACCGCAAGGGGCTCGACCTCCCTTCGCTGACGGCGAGCCTCGAACGCTTCGCTTCGGACTGGCTCAAGGTAATTTCGAGCGACACCTCGATCGCGCTGAACAGGGTGGCGGTCGGCCATGCTAGTTCGGGGAAGGACGATCTCGGCGCCATCGTGCTGGAGAACGGCCGCTTCGCACTGGCCCGGCGCCTTAAACCGGTGCTGGAGGCAGGCAAGGAAGCTGGTTTCCTCGAGTTTTCCGACGCGGAGACGGCGTTCCGCACCTTTTTCGGGCTGGTCGCCCGCGACGTGCAGATCCGCCTGCTGCTTGGCGACCGGCTGGAATTGGCGGCGATCGGCGGCGATGCCGTCCGGGCGACGCAGCAGTTTCTCGCTCTTTACGGGGCAAAAACCGAGCCGCAAGGCCTCTGAATTCAAAACGGGAAGGAACAAAAATGCGTGTCTATTACGATCGCGATGCCGATCTCAACCTGATCAAGGGCAAGAAGGTCGCCATCATCGGCTATGGCAGCCAGGGCAGGGCGCATGCGCTCAACCTTAAGGATTCCGGCGTCAAGGACATCGCCATCGGCCTCAAGGCCGGCTCGGCGACCGCCAAGAAGGTCGAGGCCGACGGGCTCAAGGTGATGAGCGTAGCCGATGCCGCCAAGTGGGCCGACCTGATGATGATGGCCACGCCGGACGAGCTGCAGGCCGACATCTACAAATCCGAGATCGCGCCGAACATCCGCGATGGCGCAGCGATTGCCTTTGCCCACGGCCTCAACGTGCATTTTGGCCTGATCGAGCCCAAAGCTTCGGTTGACGTCGTGATGATCGCGCCGAAGGGGCCTGGCCATACGGTGCGCGGCGAATACCAGAAGGGCGGTGGTGTGCCGTGCCTGGTCGCGGTCAACCAGGACGCTTCGGGCAATGCGCTCGACCTGGCGCTCTCCTATGCCTGCGGCGTTGGCGGCGGCCGCTCGGGTATTATCGAGACCAATTTCCGCGAGGAGTGCGAGACCGACCTGTTCGGCGAGCAGGTGGTGCTGTGCGGCGGCCTAGTCGAATTGATCCGCGCCGGCTTCGAGACACTGGTGGAAGCCGGCTACGCGCCGGAAATGGCCTATTTCGAGTGCCTGCACGAGGTCAAATTGATCGTCGACCTGATCTATGAAGGCGGCATTGCCAACATGAACTACTCGATCTCGAACACCGCCGAATGGGGCGAATATGTCTCGGGCCCGCGCATCATCACCGCCGAGACCAAGGCCGAGATGAAGCGCGTGCTGAAGGATATCCAGACCGGCAAGTTCACCTCGGAATGGATGCAGGAATACCGCGCCGGCATGTCGCGCTTCAAGGGCATCCGCCGCAACAACGACAGCCACCAGATCGAGGAAGTCGGCGCCAAGCTGCGCGCGATGATGCCGTGGATTTCGAAGAACAAGCTGGTTGATAAGGCCAAGAACTGAAGGACACCCACGTTCGTTTCGTTACCCGTCCTCGGGCTTCGCCCTGCGGGCGCGTGGGAATTTCCATGAACAAGCTGGTCGACAAGGCCAAGAACTGATCGCAATTTCATTGCCGATCAAGAAAGGCCGGCGGAGCGATCCGCCGGCCTTTTCGCATCAAGATCGTGTGGTTTCCAGGCTTCTGGACAGGCGCATTATCCTCATCACCGTGATATGCCTGTGCGGGGCATGGCGCAAAAGTGCCAAGGGGGTGAGAGTTGGAACTCAAATTTCTGTTGGTCGGGTTTGCCTGCGCGGTTGCCGGCATGCTCTCCCTCGTCACCTTGCTGAAGTGGTGGGAGGTGAGGGCGGTCAGCCGCTGGTCTCCGACGCCGGGAAAGATCATCTCGTCGCAGGTCGAGGCTCGCGAGGTGACCAGTTCGGGATCCGGTTCGGACAGCAGAGGGTCGACCGAAATCCGCAACTTCCCGGCAATCACCTTCGAATACAAGGTGAACGGCAAGACATTTCGCAGTTCGCACTACAGCGTGCAGGAGAACCTTGGAAACTTTGCAGTGGCGGAAACCCTTGCGAAATTTCCAAACGGGGCCGGCGTAACCGTCTTCTACAATCCGGCCGATCCAGCCAAGGCGGTGATCGAACGCACCATGCCCGACGGCTCCTTCAAGTTCATGGTCCAGCTTTCGTCCGGGCTGGTGGTCGGCGCGCTTGTATTGGTCTTCTCCGTCGGCGGCCTCCTCGAAGCGATCCGGCCGTTTTTGCCCAGGCCGCAGAACCTCGGCGCCGCTGCCCTGCTGCTTTTCATGGGATTGTTTGTGCTGCGCATGGGCTTTGCCCAGAAGTCACTTGCGGAACAGGCGGCCAAATGGCCGATCACGGCAGGACGCATCGATGCTTCGGGCCTGCAGAAATTCGAGACCCGCGACAGGTCCGGAGGCAGCTATCGGCCCTGGCGGACAGTCTTCAAATCCCGCGTCGTCTACAGCTATAGCGTCGCCGGCCAGCGCTACGCCGCCGATCGCATCGCGTTCGGCGCAAACGTGACGGCTTCGCTGCCGAGCCTCGTCAGCGGTCGATCGCAGCGCTACCTCCAGGGCGACAAGGTCGAGGTCCACTACGATCCCGACAACCCAGTTGCAGCGGTTCTCGAATGCAGGGTTAGCGGGCTTTGGCTCCTGTGGGGCTGCGCAGTTGGCCTCCTCGGTGGAGCCGCGCTGCTGGTAGGCGTCATCTGAAGCTGCTGTCCTAGGCTGCATATCCAGCGGAAAAAGATGCCTGTCTTCAGCATCTGACAAGAACTCCGCTGTCGAAGCCAGGCCATGTCAATCTCACCGTCGCCCCGTCGACCACAATATGGATGACACGGGAGAACGGCTCTTCGGCCGACGGGTCGGATCCGTAGCATTGGCTGGCCCGAGCCACCCAGCCCGTAGGCGTCTTGAGAAACGATGCGTGTTCGCAGCCGAGAGCAGGGACCGACAGCGCGTCGCGGTACAATGTGTAGACAGTCTGGCGTTGAACATCCGCAACGGCGGTACAGTTCGATCTGTCCCCGGACCATGTGCCCACATAGGGTTCCGTGGCAAAGGCGCTGCCGCACGTAAATGTTAAGATCGAAATGAGCATCAAGAGATTTCGCATCATCGATTCTTTCTTTTCGACGCGGCCTTGGGCCATGCTAAAGCATCGATGCTCAAACTTCACAATGATGCTGCTCCAAGGGACTTAAATGATCATCCGCAAAGCAGCAGCTATTTTTCTGAGCATGCTGAGCCTGTTGCAAGCAGCGAACGCAACAGAATGTTCGCTCAGCCATGCGACCTATCGCGAGCCGCGTTCGGGAGCGACGATACAGTTCCGGCCAACCAACAACGAGCCGGCCGCGCTGACGACCGAGGTCTTTTCGTTGATCGTGCCCAATACCGACATTCGTCTGCCGTCGGACATTACCTGGACCAATGGCAAGTACTCCTTTCCTGTGGGCACGATCCGGCACACCTGCACCGACGACGATCGTGAGGCTGGTCTCGAGGACGGCACCGGGCTGTGCAGAGTGTGGGATGGGCAGGTCTATGCGTTCAATGCAGGCGGTGCCGAGCAGTTGAATTCCCGCGAAGCCTCGCCGGCACCGGCAGGGTTGCTGTTGCCTGACTTCGGCGCGATTTTTACCGAATGGCCCGATTTCGCCAAAGCCAATCCCGACGGTTCAGCCTGGGACGCCTTTAGTTTGACGGGTTGTAGCGATGAATAGCAAGAGACTGCCGGCCTGCATGTTCGCCCTGTCGGTCCTTATTGCCATGGCAACCGGCGCTCGTGCCGACCAAAGCAAGCCGTCGCGTCCGCCTGTCGACAAATGCGCTTGGGAACGGCTGGCGGACAGGGATGTCGGGCTGGCTGCCTGGGTGCAGCGTTGCGATTTCGGTTTTCGCCGGATTCATTTCGAGCTTGGCGGCAATGCTCTTGCCATCAAATACAGCGACGGCGGGCCGGCCGATCCTGTCGTCGAAGTCTTCGATATGCTGCCTGGCGAGGCCGCCGATTCTGCGTTGCAGCGCATTTTTACGGAGAAGACCGAGAAAGCCATCAGCACACGTTGCGTGCTCATGCCTTACACCGAAGGGGCGACGCCCGCGCGCATCCTCCGGTATGTTTTCAGTCCCAATGCCGCCTATCGTGAGGAATTGAAGACCGTCGCCAACCCTGACGAGGTCGGCGTACCGCCTTGCGGCGAATGGGGCGAAGCCCCGGACGGCATTCAGTATTTCGAGGTGCAATCACCCGAACTGCGAAAGCTTCTATTCGTTCGCGTCGGCCAGGATGAGCCGCTGTTTGACGAGCAGACACTGCGAGTCCTGCCACCCGGATAGCGCCGGGATCTCAGCCGTAGTGCCAACTGGGCTTTGGTTCGGTACCGGTGAACATCACGCCGATACGATCCTCGCGGCGCCAGCGGACCACGGCCTTGTAGGCAATGCCGTCGGTCGGAACATAGAGCAGGAACTCATCGGGCACGCGCGCGTCGATCGAGACCTTCAATTCGGCGCCGCCGGCGTGCATGTTGCGCAGCGTGCATGTGACCTCGGAATTGCTCACGCCGGTCAGGATCGTCGCGCCCTTCAAGACGCGCTGCCGGTGTTTGTCCCTCTGTTCGTCCTCGGCCATCGCACGCAATCCAGCCATTTTTCGCGTCTCGGGCGTTCTGATCGGGAGGATTATTAGACCTGCCTGATAAAAATAGCGTTATCAGCAGTCGGGACTGGGCGATGTTCGCGGTTCCTGGCTGGAAGAAAAAGGCGCCGCGAAGCACGGCGCCGAATGATGCTTGTTGTCGGCCTGCTTACCTATAGGGCGAGTAGCATTGCTGGCGCGGCCCGTAATAGGGCTGGAAGGTGTTGTCCCAGGCGCGGTACGACCGGTAGCGATTGTAACACCATTGGACATGTGCACTGGAAAGCCGCCCTGCGCGATAATAGCGGCGCGGTGGCGGCGCGTCGTAGTAGTTGTAGCTGTTGTACAGGCTGCCAAGGCCGAGGCCCAGGCCCAAGCCAAGAATCGCGGCACCCGCACCATCATCATAGTAGCCGCCGCGGTAATGGCGGCGATGGTGGCGCCAGCGCCAGCTGTCGTCCCAGCCGCCATTGTCCCAGTGTCTCGAAAAATGACGGCCGCGGAAATTGTGGGACCGCCATCTCCAATCGTCGCCGCCGTGCCATTGCCGAAAGCCGCGATTGCGCCAACGCCAGATCTGCCTGTCATTGCCGCCTGCCCAATCTTCACGAATTTGCACGATGTCGGCAGCGTTGCCCGCCACCGGCAGCAGGGGTTTGGGCATCGGCCCGGCAAGCGACGGGGCCGAGAGGCTGGCGATCAGACCGAGGGCCATCAGCCCGGATCTGACGGAAGATAAAAAGAGCGGTTTCATCGCACTCTCCGAAATTCAGGCCCCACGCCCAGAAACCTCGGGGAAGGGCCTATTGATGGAACTTTCCATCTGAACGGAAGATGAACAAAAAGGTTCCGTCAACCATGGCGAGCGCGCGATCAATCAGAGCCGCCTGGTTTCTGCGCCCTTGTTTTCGGGCGCGCTTGCGGGCAAAGCTCAAAGCCATGTCGCTGCGCCTTGCCACCTTCAACGTCGAAAACCTAATGAACAGGTTTGATTATTCCGGATACCGCAATCAGCTCAACGAAGATCGCACACTGGCGCTTTTCGACATCCAGAGCGAGGCCGAATACAAGATGCTCGAGCAGGCGCGGGCGATCGCGCAGTCCGACGACACGCGCCAGTTGACGGCGCTGGCGATCGCGGCCACCCGCGCCGACATCATCTGCATGCAGGAAGTCGACAATATCGAGGCGCTGAGGGCCTTCGAATATGGCTATCTGTTCAAGATGGTGGGGCAAGGCTACCGGCAGAAATACACCACCGCCGGCAATGATTCGCGCGGCATCGACGTCGCCGTGATGATGCGCAACGAGACCGCGCAGGGCCAGCCAATCGAATTCGTGCGCATGACTAGCTACGCCTATGTCACGTTCGAGCAATTCGGCCTGCACACGGCGGAATTGGCAGCGCTTGGTCACCAGGCCAATGAACGCATCTTCCGACGCGACTGCCTGGAAATCGATCTGACGGTCGCTGGCGCGCCGTTGACGCTGTATCTCGTGCATTTCAAGTCGATGGGCTCGCCCCGTAACGGCCTCGACGGCCGCGAGGCGACAATGCCGCTGCGCATCGCCGAGGCGCAAGCGGTGCGCCGGATCATCGAGGAGCGCTTCGGTAAGGATAATGCCGCCGACAAGCGCTGGGCAATCTGCGGCGACATGAACGACTACCGGCAGCGCGTGAAGATCACTGGCGATGTTTTCGACGGCCATCGCTTCGAGGTGATCGACGAGACCCGGTCCTGCATCGACGTGCTCACTGCCGGCGGTTTTTGCGAAAACACGGTCGAGCGGCGGCCGGAAATGGACCGCTGGACTTTCTATCACACGCGCGGACCGGAAGAGCGGCATCTCTGCCAGCTCGACTACATCCTTTTGTCGAGGGCGCTAGCCAGGCAGAACGCCACCGCCGTTCCCGATATCATCCGTAGCGGGCAGCCTTGGCGCACCATATTTCCGGCGGGCCAGGAGGTCGAGCGCTTCCCACGCGCCGGGTGGGACCGGCCGAAGGCATCCGACCATTGCCCAGTAGCAATTGCCCTCGACATGGTGTGAGACAGGCGTGAGTTTCGATTTGCCGCGCAACGTCATCCTGCCGGTCGATGCCATCGACGTCAGGCTCGATTCCGGCCCGCATCCGTTCGAGCGCGATCATGCCGACGCGATCGCGGCGAACTGGCGGCGTGAGACCGCGGCCAAGCCGGCGCTTTTCGACGGCACCGTGGTGCTGCTTTCCGCTCTCAGCTATCGCGACAATCGCCTAGTCGGCCGTTGCCATGCGGTGCGTTATTCGACCTTCATGCTTTGGCGCAGCAATCGACAGGTGCCTGGCGCCGAACATGCCTACGCGCACGCCATGCTGGTCGCCGGCGACAACGCGTTGGTGGCGATCCGTATGGCACCGCATACGGTCAATGCCGGGCGCGTCTACTTCGCCGCCGGTTCGTTCGAGCCAACCGATTTCCGCGACGGCATTGTTGACGTCGACTTCAACATGATCCGCGAGGTACTGGAGGAAACCGGGCTCGATCTATCAGGTGCGACACGCGGCAGGCGCCATTACGCCCTGTCGACGGCAACCGGCACGGTGATCTTTCGCCGCTACCGCGAGACGGCCTCCGCCGACGACCTCGCACAGCGGATCAGTGCATTCGTCGCCGCCGAATCAGAGCCTGAAATCGAAGGCCCTGTAATCATCCGCAATGCCGCCGATCTGCCGGACGGGCTGATGCCGCATATGAGACCGCTGATCGAATGGCACTTTGCGAGCGAGCAAGGTTTCCAACTCTAACGCCGTAGCCTACCTTCAATAGCCTTGCGGTCGTTGCGGGCGGCAACAAAATACAACAGCACGCCGAGACCCAGGAGCGCCCCCATCGCTGTTCCCATCGTCTGCCCAATTACCTGCTGGAAGTCAGCGGTGACGCGATCGGGATTCTCCATCCCATAAAGGATCAAATTCCACCAAAGCCCTGCCAAGGCGGCTTCGACGATCACAATCGCCAGAGCCAGTCGCGCTTTCTTGCTCATCCATTGTTCCCCCCTTAGTCCCCAACAGCATTGTTATCATTGCAGAATGTGCTGCGACAAGGGCAGGTTGCATAAAAAATTGGCAGCGTCTGGAGGCGACACTTGCTGCAATGCCTATTCATGCCTCAGCGCGTCCATCGGGTTAAGCCGCGCGCCGCGCAGCGCCGGGAAGAAGCCGAACACCATGCCGATCAGCGCGGAAAAGCCGACAGCAAGCAGGATGACCGCCGGGCTTGGCGCAAACGGGATCGTCAGCGTCAGCGAGGCGAGGCCGGCAAGGGCCAGGCCGATCAGGATGCCGATGATGCCGCCAAGCAGCGACAGCACGGTTGCCTCGACCAGGAACTGGATGAGGATGTGCTTTTCGTGGGCGCCGATGGCGAGCCTGATGCCGATCTCGCGCGTGCGCTCGGTTACCGACACCAGCATGATGTTCATAATGCCGATGCCGCCGACGAGCAGGCTGACGCCGGCGACGGCACCGAGCATGCCAGTCATGGTGGTGGTCGCGCTGGCCATGGCATCGGCGATCTGGGTCATGTCGCGGATCGAGAAATCATCGTCGCGGTCGGGCGTGATGCGGCGTGTGTCGCGCAAGATGTCCTCGACGCGCTGCTGCAGCACCGTGGTTGGCGTACGGTCGTCGGCGGCGACATAGATCGAATCGATGTCGCGATTGCCGGCAATGCGACGCTGATAGGCGGCGAGCGGCATCAGCACGACATTGTCCTGGTCCTGGCCGAAACCGGTATAGCCCTTCGGTTCGAGCAAGCCGATGATCTTGCAGGAAGTGCGGTTGACGCGGATGATCTCGCCTTCAGGGTCGCCGGCGCCGAAGAACTGCTGGCGCACCGTCTCACCGATGAGGCAGACGCCGGTGCCCGAGCGGGTTTCCGAATCGCTGAACGGGCGGCCCAAAACCAGCTTCCAGTCGCGGGCATCGAGATAGGCGCTGTCGGTTCCGGTGACGCCCGAGGTCAGGCTTTCGGTGCCGAAAATGACGCGCACCTGCTTTTGCGACGCCGGCGAGATGGCACGCGCGCCGTCCAGATGCGCGACAAGCGCTGCGAGATCTTTGTCGCCCAGCGGTCGGACGACCTGATCGAGCCCTCCAGGTCCGCCAGGCCCGGCCGGACGGCCGGAACGGATGACGAGCAGATTGCTGCCGAGCTTGGAAATGTCGGATTTGACCTTCTCGGTGGTGCCCGAGCCGATGGTCAGCATGGCGATGACGGCGGCGACGCCGATGACGATGCCGAGCAGCGTCAGGAACGAGCGCAGCACGTTGCGGCGGATGGAGCGGAGCGAGAGGCGAACGGTTTCCCAGATCATGGCTAGGCCATCTCGAGATTGGCTGTGTCCAAGGCGACATGGCCATCGAGGAAACGGATCGTGCGCTGCGCATAGCCGGCAACATCGGCTTCGTGCGTGACCATGGCGATAGTCAGCCCGAGCTCGCTGTTCAGCTGCGTCAGGAGTTCCATGATCTCGTGCGTGCGTGCGGTGTCGAGATTGCCGGTCGGCTCGTCGGCAACGAGCAGCGTCGGCCTGGTGACGATGGCGCGGGCGATCGCCACGCGCTGCTGCTGGCCGCCGGACAGCTCGGCTGGCGTATGATGCTCGCGGCCGACAAGGCCGACCTCGGCAAGCGCCTGCATGGCAAGGCCGCGACGCTCGCGGGCACCAACGCCGCGGTAGATCAGCGGCAGTTCGACATTCTCCGCCGCCGTGGTGCGCGGCAAGAGGTTGTAGCCTTGGAAGACGAAGCCGACATAGAGGTTGCGCAGTACGGCGCGGCGATTGCGATCGAGACGGCCGGCGTCGATGCCTTCGAAGCTGTAGGTCCCAGCGGTCGGCGTGTCGAGGCAGCCAATGATGTT
Organism: Mesorhizobium sp. M0898; assembly: GCF_040319695.1. NCBI lineage: Bacteria > Pseudomonadati > Pseudomonadota > Alphaproteobacteria > Hyphomicrobiales > Phyllobacteriaceae > Mesorhizobium > Mesorhizobium sp. M0898. Next base: position 110,439 of record NZ_JAMYOE010000018.1, read on the forward strand.
CATGGCCGTCGATTTGCCCGAACCGGACGGGCCCATAATGGCGATGAATTCGCCGCGCCTGATGGCGAGGTCGACGCCGGCCAGCGCATGCACCCGGGCTTCGCCCTGGCCATAGCTTTTCCAGACCTTGTCGAAGCCTATGAGGGTGGTCGCGCCCGATGCCACGATCAGCTCCGCTGCTGCGAGGCGGTAATGACTTGCGCGCCTTCCTCCAGGCCGGAGACGATCTCGGTCAGTTCTCCGTCTGTCGAGCCGACCCTGACGTTGACCGGATGCGGCCGCCCATTCTCCAGCACGTAGAGCGTGCGCGAGCCGTCGGTGGGCTTCGCCGCCGCCTGGTGCTGGCGGTTGCCGCCGGGGCGTCCCATGCGGCCGGTGAACAGGTCGGTGAGGCTCCAGCCGCGCTCCGCCGTCTGCGCCGGCCGGTAGCGGAAGGCGATCGATGGCACGGTGAGCACGTTCTTGGCCTGCTTGGTGACGACCGAGACGGTGGCTGTCATGCCGGGCCGCAACAGAAGCTCGCTATTGTCGACGTCGAGCCTTGCATCATAGGTAACGACACCGTCGGTGGTGACCGAGGCATAGGAAATGTCGCGGATTTCGGCGTCGAATGGCCGTTCGGGGAACGCGTCGACGGTGAAGCGCGCATGCTGGCCGGGTTTGACGGCGCCGATATCGGCCTCGTCGACCGCAGCCTTCAATTCCATGTTCTTCAAATCCGCGGCGATGACGAACAGCACCGGCGCCTGCAGCGAGGAGGCGACCGTCTGGCCGGGGTCGACCGAGCGCGTCAGTATGATGCCGTCGATCGGAGCGTAGATGGTACTCTTGGCAAGATCCGTCTGTTGCGCCTTGAGATCGGCATTGGCCATGGCGAGGTTGGCTTTGGCGATATCAAGCGCCGCCTTCGAGCGGTCGCGGGTGGCGGTTGCCGCTTCGAGCGACTGGTCCGTCGCCATGCCGCGCTTGGTCAGTTGCGCCGCGCGCACCAGCGCCTTTTCGTTTTCGGCCAGGGTCACGGTGGCGTCCTCGACGCTCGCCGCCGCTGCCTTGGCGGAGGCCTGGGCGCGCTCGATCTGCACCTCCAGCTTTGCGGTGTCGAGCGCGGCCAGCACATCGCCCTTCTTCACCAGCTGGTTCTCGTTGACCGAAACCGAGCGGACGACGCCGGAGAGTTCGCTGGAAATATCGACCTGGGTGAGAGGCTGCAGCGCGCCGGTAGCCGAAACGGCGACGGTAAGGTCGGCCATGGCGGCCAGTGTCGTGGTATACTCGATCTTGGCGGGCGAGCCCGCATACCACTGGTAGCCGACGACACTCGCGGCGACGGCAAGCAGTGCGAACACTGCGTAACCCCAACCGCGACGGCGTTTTGTCTTCAGGCCCTGGTGGTCGAGCCCGAGCGCCGTCTCGATGGCGGAAGCGGATTCCGTCTTTGGCAGATTGACAATCTGGTCCACGCCGGACCCCTATGTTCAGTGATATCGCATCAGTGCACAAATCAGGCCTTATGGTTCAAAATTCAAATTAAATTTCGCTCATGTTGGGAATGAGGCAGAGGACTTACTGAGATGCAACCGCGGAATTACTTGCTTTACGACGTATTCACCACCAACCGGCTGGCCGGCAATCCGCTGGCCATCGTGCTCGACTGTGACGGGCTCAATGTTGCGGCGATGCAGGCGGTGGCGCGCGAGTTCAACCTGTCCGAAACCGTCTTCGTGCTGCCGCCGGACAACCCGAAGCACCGGGCCCGCATCCGTATCTTCACGCCCGACTATGAAATGCCGTTCGCCGGCCACCCAACCGTCGGCTCCGCGATAGCGCTCGCCGAAATGGCGGGAGAGGCCGCCGGCATCTTCGTGCTTGAGGAGAATATCGGTCCGGTGCGCTGCGCTGTCAGCAAGCACGACGGTTCGACCTTTGCCGAGTTCGACCTGGCGAAACTGCCGGCGCAGCTGGCATTGTCGGCCGATCCCGAGGCGATCGGCGCGGCCCTTGGCCTTGGGCCGCACGAGATCGGCTTCGAGAACCACCGCGTTTCGTTCTGGTCGGCGGGCGTGCCCTACGTGACCATCCCCGTCGCCAATCTGGAGGCGGCCGCCCGGATCAGGCTGGACAACCAGGCCTGGTCGGAGCTCGCACCACGCAAGAGCGAATGGGCCTTCGCCAGCCCCTATGTCTATTGCCGCGAGACGGTGCATCACGACAGCGCCTTCCATGTCCGCATGATGGTGCCCGGCAATCCGTCCTACGAAGACCCGGCGACCGGCTCAGCGGCGGCCGCCTTCGCCGGCGCGATCATGCATTTCGACGGCCCGACGGACGGCGTTTCACAACTGTGGATCGAGCAGGGGCTGGAGATGGGCCGGCCTTCGCGCATTCGCCTCGAACTGAATGTCGAAGGCGGCAAACTGGCGGCCGCCCGCATCGGCGGCCATGCGGTGAAGGTGGCTGAAGGCAGGCTTTTTGTTTGACGGGCGCGGCACTTCGGCGATTTGTCGGGAAATGAATCCCACGGGGCTGGACATGGCGGATATCGGCGGCTATATGCCCGCCAACGCCGGTTTTGCCGGCCGAGTGGGTGCGTAGCTCAGTTGGTAGAGCAGCTGACTCTTAATCAGCGGGTCCACAGTTCAATCCTGTGCGCACCCACCAAATTTTTCAGAAAATTGGTGGAAAGACCTAGAAAGCGGGATGTTTCGCCGCTATCGGGTGGCCGCATTTATGCAGCCGCTATTGGATAGTCGGCCGCAGACAGCTGAGGATCGCCCGCACTATGGCCAAGACGCCGTCGACGGCATCGAAGTTTGTCCTGCTTTTACCGACGGTCCATTTAAGGTCGGGTGCTTCGGGCAAACGGAGGTTCCTGACAGACAAAACAGCCTGAAAGCATAAAGAGGTCTAGATGTCTCGGATCGCCTTCAGAATAGTAAGGAAATTGGAAGAACAAAGTTGTGTGCGTCAAGTTCTGCAAAATGGCGTGGCATTGCGTTGACGTCGGCGTGTCCGCCGCGCAGCCCCCGTGTTTAGCGGAGCGGCGGACACATGACGGTGCTCAGGCGGCCAAGGCCCTCAGGCTCTCCTTCTTGTGCTCGCGCAGATGATCCATGTTGAGATAGCGGGTCGCCTCGAGCCAGTTCTCGTGGATCTCCACCGCCAATGCCCGAACCAGCCGCAGACAGCTCCGCGGGTTGGGGAAGATGCGAACGACCAGGGTGCGCCGCTTGATCTCCTGGTTCAGCCGCTCCAGCATGTTCGTCGACTTCATGTGCTTGTGGTGAGCTAGCGGCAGCCGATAGAAGCTCAGCGTCTCCTCGATGTTATCTTCCACCCAGTTGACCAGCTTCGGGTATTTGGCCTGCCATTTGGCGATCCACTGCGCCAGGTCGCGTTTGACCTCGGCAAGGTCGCGCCGGTCGTAGAACCATCTGAGCTCCATCAGGCAATCGTCGTCGACCTTGCGCGGCACGTAGTCGAGCGCGTTTCTGAGGAAGTGCACGTAGCAGCGCTGCCAGACCGC